>JANLQY010000119.1:0-48194 GCA_031368105.1 Chitinophagaceae bacterium | reverse complement strand
CGGAGGCGGAGGCTCGGGTGCAGGAATTGATACTTCTGTTGGTGGTGGTGGAGGGGGCGGAGGCGGTGCAATCTTTTTTGTTGACTGTGCTAGCAACTGGGTACATAAAATACCAGTGGCTGCAAGCAGGATAATTTTTTTCATAAATAATAATTTAGAGGAAGAGATGCAGCCCGAAGTGTATTCCATAAAAAATCCCCCTAAAAGAGGGGGACTTTGCAGTCGGTTTTGGTAAACAACGAATGTAAAAATATCTATGAATTAAGCATTTTAGTAACAATATGACAGCCACTTATTTAAAAGTGCTGCACAAAAGAATTTTTTTTTTGAAAAAAGATTAAAAAACTGGGAATTAGTACTGACGTAAATGATTATTTCACCAAGAATGACTGTTTGTAAAACTGAATTTTATCAATTAAAAACAGGCGGTACACTCCCCTTGACAGGGTTACCGGAAGATTTATTCTTACTGTTTTATCTACCCCGTCATGATTTACAGGCATAGTGACTATTAATCCGCCGTTGGTATCAAATACACTCATTTTGTAATTACCTTTTTTTACAGCCGCAAACCGTACCGTTAATTCTGCCCCTGAAGGATTGGGATAAATGAAAATGGTATTGCCCACTTTGCCATAATATATCCTGAATACGGGGGAGATGTTAACCGTACCATTAATATTGTATGATTTGATGCGGTAATAATTGGTGCCAATGATAGGGTTAACGTCGCTGAATAAATAAGTACTGTTAGCAATATTTTGATTAGAAAGAATACCCTGTATGGTAGAGAAATTTAATCCATTCTCAGATTTTTGTACTTCATATTTAATAATATCCACATCATTTTGAACTATCCATTTTATTTTAACGGCATCTTCTGTTGTAATGCCGTTCAGAAAGATCATGTTAACAGAAAGCGGAGATGTAATAGAAAAATTAGCTGAATAGTTTGTATTCAAACTATTATCCAATACCTGCTGGTTACAGTTTGTACTGTTAGTACTTCCATTGGCCTGGTAATAAATTTCCAGTGCGTATTCCCCGATTTCAAAACTGGTAAGATCCACAGACTGGGTTACATTCTGCAGTTTCTGATCGTTGATATTGCTGCAGCCTCTGTCGCCACAACCACTGAAAACAGTACCGCTGCAATTGCAATAAGGCATTAAGCTAAAATAGGAAAACACTGGAGAAGCCGGCCTGCTGCCCTGCCTGTAAACGGTATAAAAAAGATTGCCGCTACAAACGGTGGCAGCATTGCTTTTGCCGGTATTAATTTCGGCTCCCAGTATTTTTAAAGTGCCGCTGTTTTTTCCAAACACTCCCAAAACGTTGCTGAAAGTATTAGTGCCAATTGCCAGCGGGCCAGAAAGTTTTTGTGTATTGTAAAAGCCAGAAGTTCCATTTACATTCAAATAAATGGCAGACCCCCAGATATTGAAATCTGCTTTTGCTGATATACTGAGAAAGAAAAAGGCAAAAAAGAAGAGTGGAAATTTTCTCATGCGTTACAGTTTGAGATGAATTGGAAAGTGGTTTTTCATTTGCTTTATCCACTCTATAAATATATCAAATAATCCGGCAAATGATGAAACAAAATTTTTATAATCACCTAAATAGTAAATTGCAGCAATTTTAAAAATATGCTGAGTATTTGTAAAAAAGAGTTGCACCAGTTTTTCAGCAACCTTACCGGCTATATTGCCATCGTTTTATTTTTGCTGGTCAATGGCTTGTTCCTGTTTGTTTTAAAAGACAGCAACCTTTTCGATTTTGGCTATGCTACGCTCGACAAGTTTTTTGAACTGGCTCCCTGGGTATTAATTTTTTTGGTTCCCGCCATCAGCATGCGTTCTTTATCAGAAGAAATCAGGAGCGGCACTTTTGAAATTTTACGAACCAAACCAATCACCTGCCGACAAATTGTGCTGGGTAAATATTTATCTATTTTACTCGTATTATTATTTGTAATTGTTCCTACTTTCATTTACATCCTCACCATTAAAAACCTGAGTGCTGCAGGGAGTATTGATGACGGTGGTATTGCCGGAAGTTATATCGGCCTTTTTTTATTGGCGGCCGTTTTTGCCGCCATCAGCCTGTGTTGCAGCAGTTTTACCAGCAATGCGGTGGTGGCTTTTTTAATCAGCGCTTTTGCCTGCCTGCTGTTGTATTTTGGTTTTAATGCAGTGAGTAAATTACCAGTGTTCCAGGGCAGGGCAGATTATTATATTGAAATGCTGGGGATCGATTTTCATTACCGCAGCATCAGCCGTGGTGTGATGGACAGCCGGGATATGATTTATTTTGCCAGCATCATCCTGCTCTTTTTATTAATTACTGTAAGGACACTTCAAAAAAAATAACCTGTATCAAAGCAAATAACAAACGCATGCAAATGAAAGCACTGGTGAATAATATATTTAGGACTAAGCTGTGGTTGCCTGTTACAATAATGCTGTTAGTACTCATCAACTGGCTGGCTTCTATTTATCATACCAGGATAGATTTCACCAATGAAAAACGGTTTACTTTATCTGCTCCCACAAAAAAAATCTTAAAAAAATTAGACGATAAAGTACAGGTGGATGTTTTTTTAAAAGGCGAATTTCCCAGCAGCTTTAAAAAATTATCGAACAGTGCCGGTGAAATATTGCAGGAGTTTAAGGAAGTGGCTGGCAATAAAATTCAATACAATTTTATATCGCCGGAAGATTTGGTGGAAGGAACAGATATTAAATACGGAGATTCACTTTCTTCGATGGGCTTGTATGCCATCAATTTAAAATCGCAGTTAAAAGCAGGTGAGCAGCAGCAACTGGTATATCCTGTTGCATTGGTGCATTACAAAGAAGCCTTGTCGCCAGTAAATTTATATACCGGGAATAAATCCCTCATTACACCTGCAGAATTAAACAATGCCGAAGCTCTGATGGAGTTTAAATTTGCTGATGCAATTAATAAACTGGTGCAGCCATCAAAACCAATGATAGCTTACTCGGCAGGTAATGGTGAGCTGGGACCAAGTGATGTAAGAACCTACGATTTGTTTAACTACACCTTAAAAAAAGATTACAACGTTTTTACTTTTAACCTTAATACACAACCAGCGATACCAGACACTTTTAAAACACTGATGATTGTAAAACCATCTGTGCCATTCAGTGACGAAGAGAAATTAAAGATAGACCAGTTTGTGATGAGGGGAGGAAGGTTGCTGATGTTTGTAGATAAACTGGAAGCAGAATTGGACAGCCTGAAAAGCATGAGCAACCAGGTAATAGCGTATGATAGAAACCTGCAACTGACAGATTTGCTCTTTCGCTATGGCGCAAGAATCAACAGTGATTTGGTAATGGATCTGCAATGTGATTTTTTACCTTTCATGACCAATGGCAAAGATCAGATGGATTATTTGCACTGGAATTATTTTCCATTGTTTGAAACAAAATCAAACCATGTTATCAATAAAAATTTAGGATTGGTGGCCGGGCAGTTTGTTAATTCAATTGACACGGTGGAGGCGGAAGGAATACAAAAAACCATCCTGCTCAGTTCTTCTGCCAATTCCAGGATGATTGCCACGCCTGCATTGATCAGTGGTGCAGAAAATATCAATGCTCCCGACGATGAAAATTTTAAGAAAGCAAACATACCGGTGGCAGTATTGTTAGAAGGAAAATTCCGTTCGCTCTTTGCCAATCGTTTGTCACAACCAATGAGGGATAGCCTGGCAAAATACAATGTGCCTTTTGTAAGCCAAAGCAATATTGATAACAAAATAATATTGGTATCGGATGGAGACATGGTGCTTAACGGCCTGTCGAAAGGAGAACCAATACCAATGGGCATGAACCGCTATACAGCAGGCTCACAGTACCAGTATGAATTTGCCAACAGAGATTTTTTACAAAACTGTTTAGACTATTTAATTAATCCCTCCGGGCTGGCAGAAGCCAAAGCAAAAAGCTATACCCTGCGTCTGCTTGACAAGAAAAAAACGGAAGAGCAGAAGGCTATGTGGCAGATAATTAATATCGCTTTACCTGTTTTGTTGATTTGTTTATTTGCTTTTGTTTATCAATGGTGGAGAAAAAGAAAATACAGTATTGGTTAATGATCAACGGTTGTTTTTAATTTTATAATCACTGTAATTAAATGGACAAAACCCAACTCATATACATTGTTTTTGTTGCAGTGATCTTTGTTGCGCTGGTGGTAGATTTGGGTTTGCTGAGTAAAAAAAATACCATTATCAGTTTAAAGACAGCGTTACTGCAAACCATCTTTTGGGTGTTGTTATCATTAGCCTTTTGTGGGTTTATCTGGATTGAAAATGATGGTGGCCACGGCAAGCTGGATGCTGTTACTTATATCTCTGCCTATTTATTAGAATGGTCGCTTTCTATTGATAATATTTTTGTCTTCATAATTATTTTTTCTTTTTTCGGGGTAAAAGAAATCAACTACTCCAGGGTGCTGCTGCTGGGGATACTGATGGCAATTTTTTTCCGGATCATTTTTATTGCAGCAGGCAGCGAACTGGTGGTCAGGGCAGAATGGGTGATGTATATTTTTGGCGCCTTCCTGCTTTATACCGGCATTAAAATGTTTGTGGAAACAGCGGAAGAAGAGTTTGATCCGAAAGATAACTGGGCTTTTAAACTGATGGTGAAATTTATGCGGACCACCAATGAAGAACCAGATGGCCGCTTTATTATCAGGAAAAATAATAAAATTTATTTCACCAAATTGTCAATGGTGGTCGTTATGCTGGGATTGATAGATATTGTGTTTGCAATAGATTCTATTCCGGCAGTATTTTCTATTATTCCGGATCCCAATAAAAAATTATTAATTTACTCTTCCAATATTTTTGCTGTGCTTGGTTTGCGGAGTTTGTTTTTTTTACTCCGTGGTGCTGCAGATAAATTTGATTTTTTGCAACAGGGCATTGCCATTGTACTGTTATTTATCGGGGCAAAAATGCTGTTGGAAAAATGGATACACCTGCCCGTGTGGGTGTCGCTGCTGGTGATTGTTTTTTGTATCAGTGGTTCTATATGGTACTCTATTTATCACGACAAAAAAAGTGAAAAGATGGATAAAAATTCAGAATAATATTTATTCAGTAATCAAAAAAGTACTTGTACACAACATCACAAATAGCAACCATTATCAATGCCGTTTACCTGCAGCAGCAGGATGATGACGCTGTTGAACATCTTTTGCTGGACAGCAGAAAACTGTTGTTTCCTAAAACAACTTTATTTTTTGCATTGGGTGGCCCACGCCGTACCGGCGGATTGTTTATTGAAGAATTATACAATAAAGGAGTAAGGAATTTTGTAGTGAATGAAAGCATCTCTGCGGATGCGATTAAAAATTTCAGTAACGCTAATTTTCTGCAGGTTAAAAATGTGTTACAGGCATTGCAGGTGCTGGTGGCAAATCACCGCAGGCAATTTCAAATACCGGTTATTGGCATTACCGGAAGCAATGGAAAAACAATTGTAAAAGAATGGTTGTATCAATTGCTTTATCCCGGTTACAGCATTGTACGAAGCCCTAAAAGTTATAACTCACAGATAGGTGTACCCCTCAGTGTGTGGCAGATGAACAGCAGCCATACACTGGGTATTTTTGAAGCCGGTATTTCCATGACCGGGGAAATGGAGCGATTAGAAAAAATCATTCAGCCAACAATTGGCATCTTCACCAATATTGGCGAAGCACACAGCGAAGGGTTTGAAAATATCATCCAAAAAATAAAAGAAAAAATTCATCTCTTTGAAAATGCAGCTACGGTTATTTATTGCAAAGATGAAGTGATTACAGATGAAGCATTGAAAAATCTCCAGCAGGAAAATAATACTATTTTATTCAGCTGGGGACAGGATGAAACAGCCACTGTGAATATTACCGCCATTCAGGTGCAGCCTTTTAACACGGTAATAAAAGCAATTTTTAAAGAAGGAAAAATAAGTATTTCTATTCCATTCACCAATGACGCTGCAATAAAAAATGCCATTACCTGCTGGTGTGTATTGTTGCTGCTGGAAATGGACAATGAAACAATTTCAGAACGTATGACACAGCTGAAGCCGGTGGAAATGCGGCTGGAACTGAAACAGGGTATCAACAATTGTTCGGTGATCAATGACAGTTACAGCGCCGATATTACTTCGTTGTCTATTGCACTTGATTTTTTACAGCAGCAGCAACAGCATCCTAAACGCACCGTTATCATCAGTGATATTTTGCAAAGCGGTAAATCAAATGAAGCGCTTTATACAGAAGTGGCGGGCATACTGCAGCAAAAAAAAATCAACCGTTTTATTGGCATCGGGTCAGAAATTTCCAAATACCAGGATTGCTTTTCCGCTATTGCGGATAAAATATTTTTTATCAACACGGCAGAATTTATCAGGCAATTTTCTACACTGCATTTTTACAACGAAACCATTTTACTGAAAGGTGCAAGGGTTTTTGAATTTGAACAGATAAGCCATTTGCTGGAACAAAAAAGTCACCAGACAGTATTGGAAATAAACCTGAATGCCATCACACATAATTACAAAGTATACCAGCAGCAATTAAATACCGGTGTGAAAATGATGGCCATGGTAAAGGCTTTCAGCTATGGCAGCGGCAGTTTTGAAATTGCCAACCTGCTGCAGTTTCAAAAAACTGATTACCTGGCAGTGGCTTATGCTGATGAAGGGGTGGAGCTCCGCAAAGCAGGCATTGCCTTACCCATCATGGTGATGAATGCCGAAGAGTCAACTTTTGATATGCTGGTGCAGTACAACCTGGAACCTGAATTGTATTCTTTCAGTATTTTAAATGCGTTTGGAAATTATTTGAAACAATCTGCCATTGCCAATTATCCTGTGCATTTAAAACTGGATACGGGTATGCACCGGCTCGGTTTTGAAGCAGCAGATGTGGATGAACTCTGCATAAAATTAAAAGCTTCGGGGCAATTTAAAATTCAGACAGTGTTTTCGCATTTGGCAGCAAGCGATAACCCGGCGCATGATGATTTTACAAAACAGCAGGTCAGTTTATTTTCTCAAGCCTGTAAAAAGCTTAAAAAAAATCTTCCTTATCCATTTATAAAACATATTGCCAATACCTCTGCCATTCACCGCCACAAAAAATTTCAGTTTGATATGATCCGCCTTGGTATTGGTTTGTACGGTGTAGATAGCAATCCTGCAATGCAGCAGCAATTGAAAAATGTAAGTACTTTAAAAACGACCATTGCACAAATAAAAAAAATAAAAGCAGGAGAATCTGTTGGGTATAACCGAAGCAGTGTGGCACATGAAAATTCTGTCATTGCTACTGTACGGATTGGTTATGCCGATGGTTATCCAAGGCTGTTAAGCAATGGCGTGGGCAAAATGTTGGTGAATGGAAAACTGGTTCCTGTAATTGGGAATGTGTGTATGGACATGACGATGCTGGATGTGACAGGCATTGATGTAAATGAAGGCGATGAAGTAATTGTGTTTGGCGAAGCATTGCCCGTAAATGATCTTGCACGCTGGGCTGGAACGATCGCTTATGAAATTCTCACCGGTATTTCTCAAAGGGTGAAGAGGGTTTATTTTGAAGAGTGATTTTGGTGAATGGTTAATTGTAAATAATAATAAGCACTCAACAATTTTAAACCCTAAACATCTTAAACCGTTATTCAATTATCTTTGCGACCATTATGAAGGCAAGAAACGTAACACTTATTATACTTTTAATAGTATTGGCCGACCAGGCTTTGAAGCTATACATCAAAACTCATTTCCACATTGATGAACACCACAATATTCTGGGTGAATGGTTTCTCCTGCATTTCGTAGAAAATGAAGGCATGGCTTATGGATGGAAATTTGGTGGTGATGGCGGCAAAATGATCTTGACTTTATTTCGTTTAGGTGCTGTCATCTTTGGTGTGTGGTACCTGGGCAGCATCATCAAAAAAAAATATCACCGGGGCTTTATCATTTGTGCTGCATTGATATTTGCAGGAGCCCTGGGCAATTTGATTGACAGTATGTTTTACGGGTTGATATTTGAGGAAAGCGGAAGTATGTCGGTAGCAAAAATATTCCCACAACATGGCTACGCCGGTTTCCTACATGGTAAAGTGGTGGACATGCTTTATTTCCCAATCATCAAGAATGTTCATTTTCCCAATTGGGTGCCGGGGTGGGGTGGAGATGAATTTATATTTTTCCGGCCCATATTTAACCTGGCAGACTTTGCCATTTCAACGGGTGTAATTTCTATTTTAGTTTTTCAAAAACGTTTTTTTAAACATCACGACAGCGATAATCAAACCACCGTAGAAACCAATGCAGTGGTGAATGATGATGTGCAGGTGTCGTGATTTTTGTTTGATAGTTTATTTATAAAAAGAGAGGCATTCACAATGAATGCCTCTCTTTTTATTCAACAGTTTTTATTCTTTAAATCTTCCCCACCATTTCTGCCGGTATTACCCAGGCATCAAATTCTTCCGGCGTTACATAGCCCAATTTTACCGCCATCTCTTTTAAAGTGGTTCCTTCCTTATGTGCTTTTTGTGCAATTTCTGCAGCTTTGTAATAACCAATTTTTGTGTTGAGTGAAGTTACCAGCATCAAAGAATTATCAACATGCTTTTTAATGTTGGCTTCAATAGGAGCCAGGCCGATGGCGCATTTATCATTGAAACTAATACAGCCATCACCAATCAACCTGGCACTGTGCAGGAAATTATAAATCATCACCGGCTTAAATACATTCAGTTCAAAATGCCCCATGCTGCCACCGATGCTGATGGTAACATCATTGCCCATTACCTGTGCTGCAATCATGGTGAGTGCCTCACATTGTGTAGGGTTTACTTTGCCCGGCATAATAGAAGAACCCGGTTCATTATCAGGAATAAAAATTTCGCCAATACCGCTGCGTGGGCCACTGGATAACATGCGGATATCATTGGCAATTTTCATTAAGCTAACGGCTACTGTTTTCAACGCACCATGTGCCTCCACGATGGCATCATGTGCTGCCAGTGCTTCAAATTTATTTTCGGCTGTAATAAAAGGAAGGCCTGTTAATGTTGCAATATGCCTTGCTACATTTTCGCTGTAACCTTCCGGTGTATTGATTCCGGTACCAACAGCAGTACCGCCTAAAGCCAGTTCACTCAAATGCGCCAGTGTATTTTTTATCGCTTTCAATCCATGATTTAACTGTGATACATAGCCGCTAAATTCCTGCCCCACAGTAAGTGGTGTGGCATCCATAAAATGAGTGCGGCCAATCTTTACCACTTTCATAAAAGCTTTACTCTTTGCTTCTAAAGTATCCCTTAATTTTTCAATACCGGGGATGGTGGTTTCAATTAAAATTTTATAGGCTGCAATGTGCATCGCTGTAGGAAAAGTATCATTGCTGCTTTGCGATTTGTTTACATCATCATTTGGATGAAGAAATTTTTCTTTGTCTGCTAATTGCCCGCCATTGATTACATGCCCACGGTAAGCCACCACTTCATTTACATTCATATTACTTTGGGTACCGCTGCCCGTTTGCCACACCACCAATGGAAAATAATCATTCAATTGATCATCCAAAATTTCATCACATACTTTACCGATCAAATCGCATTTTTCTTTTGGTAACACACCTGCATCAAAGTTGGTAAGTGCAGCTGCTTTTTTCAGGTAAGCAAATGCTTTAATAATTTCTTTGGGCATTTTATTAATGTCTTGTGCTATTTTAAAATTGTCGATGCTGCGTTGGGTTTGTGCACCATAATACGCATTCGCTGGCACACTTACTTCACCCATGGTATCTTTCTCAATCCTGTATTCCATAAAAAAATTTAAGACGTTTAAAGTATGTATTTGAAAGCGCAAAGATAAATCAGCAGGGCAGATTTTATACAATAAAAAACAGGCAGCATGTTTAGGTGCCGCCTGTATAACCAAGGAAGGATTAAGGGTTAAAAAAAATAGTCGTCAATTAGCAGGCAATGAAATACAAGTGCCGCTGATTAAAAGTATCCTGTTGTTGATAATAGAAAAACTTCCTGTGAATCTTGCCTGCACACTTGCAGCCTTTGCATCTGCAATGCTTATCTGGCAAGGGTTTGCTGTACCTGATGGAATAATTACATGCGTTTTTTCATCCGGTATTTTTCCATTGTTCCAGTTAGCGGCATCATGCCAGTTGTTGCTCACACTGCCATTCCAGGTTGCAATTTCCTGTTTCAATGTAGCCTGTGCTGTATCTACACAACCGGATTGATTGGTGGCTATCAGTTGATAAATTCCCAACCCTGCAGCGGCAGGTGTAGGCGAACTCCAGTTGTAAGTTAAATTGGCTGGTGTAGTGTACAAGGTAAGCAGGCTGAATGTTTCATTACTGCATATAATGGTTGCGCTGGTATCATTACCCAAAAAATTCCTTATCAATAAAAATTTTGCGGAAGCAAAACCATCGGCTGTATCGCCCCAAAAACGTTCGTTGGTACAGTTGAGCAGATTGGTTGCCAGTGCTGTTGCTCCATCTGCTGTGTCGCCAAAAAATCGTAGTGGGGTGCAGTCGAAATTATTTGTTTTTACCGCACTGCCGCCATCTGCTGTATCACCAAAAAAACGGATGGGTATGCAATCAAAATTATTTGTTTTTGCCACACTACCGCCATCTGCTGTATCACCCGAAAACCTTATTGGCGTGCAGTCCAGCAGGTTGGTAGCTGCAGTGCCAGTACCGTCATTGTCGCCGCCAAAGTAACGGTCGGCAGTGCAGTTTACTGCTACTGTGTTGGAGGCAAAAGCCCCGCTATTGTTGCCCCCGGAGTAAGGCTGTGCCCAAAGAAGCGATGAATAAAAAATAGTAATTAATACCCATGCACTTCTGAGGACATTTATGTTTTTATATTTCATAAATGTATTTTTTAAAAATGAGGGGATTAATTAAAACTCCTTCTTACACCACGACCACCAGTAGATGGAGTGCGACCACCCCAGTTATTATTGCAGTAATTTCTATCGGAAGTGTTTAACTGAGCTATTCCGGCATCGTAGGCACCTCCTCTGTAAGAAGCACCAGCCCCACCTGCCTGGTTAGCTACAACTACCTGATTAACCCATCCAGTTACATCTGATAAACCTTGGTTTGGTGAAAACTGCAGGTTGCCATCACCATGGGCAGTGCCAACAAAATTGGTACCTGCACCAGATACCCCCATTACATATTCATACACATTACCACTCATTTCCATGACACCAAAATAAGTAGCACCTGCCTGCAACCTTGTAGTAGCAGCCTGTGCAGCAAATCCACAACGCATAGGACCCGTTGGCGCACCATTTACAACAGTACAATTGCTAAGGCCGCTGCCAGCAATAATTACATCACTAACTCCCTCATTTCCCAAGCCATCATTAATAAGCGAACTACCGTCTGTTACCAACGAAGTACCCCAGGCTTTTTCATTGGCCACAGCGGCATTGGGGCCACGGCATATTTTTTCAAATTCAAATTCACTCATTGGTGCCAGGCCACTCCAGTCGTTGTAGGCACAGAAGTCGCCGAAGGTTAAATAATTACAAGCCCTGTTAGCAGCACTGCTTGTAAATGTTGGCCATACACCATCTATTGTATTTCTTGCTGATCCATTTGAATTTGCAAAACGAGCAGCCGATTGATCTGGTGAAAGGGTATTTAAAAAATCAACATACTGGCCTTGAGAAATTTCATATTTCATACAGTACACAGCATTGAAGCCTTTAGGATAAACTGCAGATACAGTACCACCAGTAGGAGGGTAAAGATCAGCCCAAAGATTGCCAGTGGTATTGGCAAATGTAATAGCAGCTTCACTTGCAACAGTATAAGCTGGAGTAGGCGAAGTGCCGCCACCTTGCCTGAAACTATATAAAGAGGCTCCGTCGCCCAATTGAAATGCACCTTGTGGTATATACACCATTTCTACGCCAAATACCTGCATATCCCACTCTGCAATGGCACCCGGTACAGTTGCTAATTTTAATGTAACAGCCGTACTTGCAATATTACCTGTTCCATTTCCACTTCGTCTTATAAATACACCTTTACCATCCGGAGTAGTTTGCACTTCTAAGGGGGCGGAAGTGCTGTGGTTGGCAGCAGTGGAAGAGAGGTCTTGGTGCTGCCAGTAATTGAGGCTGCAATTTTTGCGTTTGATAAATACCCATGCTGCATCCCAGTTGTTGGGTGCAGTGCTGGTACGCCAGCTGTTTTCCCAACTGATATTGAAAGTAACAGTACCTGCGCCGCTGTTGTACACCACATTGGTTACATTAATATTATTGGCAAAAATATTTGTACCTAAAAAAAACAGGGCACAAAAAATAAAAAGTTGTTTCATGATTGCGACAATTTTGATGATTAATTTGTTAAAAGAAGTGATTGATTTTTTTACAGTTCAAATATATTGTCAATAAAAATTGCAGCTATCCGTGCTGGTGGGTATTTTTAATAAAAAAGAATATTGCTGTAAATAAAAAAGCTGCTCCGTATTTTGGAGCAGCTTTTCTGTCAATAATAAAAAAAATTAACGGCCTTTAAAAACAGCTTTGCGTTTTTCTAAAAATGCAGTGGTACCTTCTTTCATATCGGCGGTATCAAAACATTCACCAAATGATTTGATTTCTTCTTCAAATCCATCTTTACTTTCATCCATTACAGCATTGGCTGTTTCAATACATTTGGCAATGGCGATGGGAGCTTTGGTATTAATGATTTGTAAAATTGATTTTGCTGTGTTCAGTAATTCTTCGGCTGGTACTACATAATTTACCAGGCCGTATTGCAGGGCGGTATTGGCATCAATCATACCGGCGCTGATGAGTAATTCTATGGCCCTTCCTTTTCCGATTAATTGTGTAAGCCTTTGTGTGCCCCCGTATCCGGGTATTAATCCGAGGTTAACTTCCGGCTGGCCAAACTTTGCATTTTCACTGGCTATCCTGAAATGGCAGGCCATTGCCAGCTCACAGCCGCCACCTAATGCAAAGCCATTTACCGCTGCAATAATTGGCTTCTTACTGTGTTCGATTTTAAAGAAAATATCCTGTCCTCTTTTTGCCAGCGCCATGGCGTCGTCTTTGCTGAGGCCGGCAAATTCTGTGATGTCTGCTCCTGCCACAAAAGCTTTTGGCCCGGCACCAGTAATGATGGCAGATTTAATATCAGCCCGGTTATTGATTTCATTTACCACATTATCAAGGTCTGTAAACACATCCCTGTTCAGTGCATTTAATTTATCAGGCCTGTTGATGGTAATGGTATAAATACCTTCCGACAAATCTGTTATAATAGTTGTGTACATAATTTTTTTTCAAAAGTACAGATAATCTGTTCATTGTAAAATGTGGCTTCCAATTTATATTAACCATTTATTAAAACCCTGTTACCGGTAGTTTTATCCTGATCAATTTAATTTTGTCATTAAGTTGCCGTACTGTTAATTGCTGTGAAGTGATAATAAATAAATGGTAGTTTTACTTCTCAATCTAATTAAACGCTTTCATGATAAAATGGATAACAGTATTGTTGCTTTTTCCTTCATTGGCCAATGCCACTAATTATTATATCAGCAACAATGGTAATGACAACAATAAAGGAACTGCTGCCGCTGATGCCTGGCAAACGATAACTAAACTCAACAATTCTTTTGCGGCTATTCATGCTGGTGATACTGTCTTTTTTAAACGGGGAGATCTTTTTTATGGCTCAATAAAAATTACTCAGTCTGGCACTGCCGGCAAACCGATTGTTTTTACTGCTTACGGACAGGGTGCCAATCCTGTCATCTCTGGTTTTACCACAGTAACTGGCTGGGCAAAAAAGACAGAGAGTATTTGGCAGGCACCCATTGCCATTGCAAAAAATAACCTGAATGTGGTAACAATAAATGGCATACCCCAACGCATCGGAAGGTATCCCAATGCAGATGCACCGGATGGCGGCTATCTGCGGTATGAAAATTTTACCGGCAATAATTCTATTTCCAGCAATGCTGTAAAAGATAACTGGACAGGTGCAGAAGTGGTGGTAAGAAAAGATCATTGGACAGCAGAAAGGTGCAGGGTTACCAGCGAGGAAGGAAACAAAATTAATTTTACTTATGCCAATGGAGGTATCAATGCTGCTGCTGGCGCAATACCACCAATGCATACAGGGATGAAAGGATATGGATATTTTTTTCAAAAAGATTCCCGTACACTGGACCAGGAGGGTGAATGGTTTTTTGATTCCAGTAACAGTAAGCTACAATTGTTTTTTGGCAAACAAAATCCTTTGAGTAAGTTGATAAAAGCAAGTACTGTTGATACATTAATAAATGCAGGCAATATGTCTTTTATCAGCATCAGCCATTTGTCTTTTGAAGGAGCCAATATGAGCGCCATCTATTGCTGGGCTGGTAGAGACATCAGCATTCAGTACTGCGATTTTACCAACATCGGAGCAAAAGCTATTCATATTTGGAACACCCCAAATGTTTTAATAGATCATGTAACCACCAACTATGTTCTTTCCAATGCGATACAGGTAAGAAATAAAAAAGAAGAAAATGTAACGATAACCAATTGTGTAATTAAAAATACCGCTCCTTTTATTGGCATGGGCTCTTTTTTTGATGGCAGGGATTACAAAGGCATTGTGGCTTCGGCATACAATAATTTATTAATAGAAAATAATATTGTAGATACGGTTGGATTTTGCGGCATAGAGTTCCAGGGAAACAATGTGGTGGTTAAAAATAATTTTGTAAATTATTTCTGCTACCTGCTGGATGATGGCGGTGGAATATATACCTGGGTTGATTACAATAAAAATAATAAAGACTCGGTATCATTTACAAAAAGATTAGTGCAGCATAATATTGTGCTGCATGGTATAGGTGCTTCTGAAGGATCTTCCATTGCCCGAAAAGCAGAAGGTATTTACCTGGATGGAAAAGCAATGAATACAGAAGTGCTGGATAATACAATTGCCTTTGTTGGCAACAGAGCCATCGAAATAAATCATCCTGTAAATGTCACAGTTCGTAATAATACCTGCTTTAACACTGGTGGAGGCTGGGTGGCAACACGATTGTATGCATGGGAAAATATTCGGAATTTAGAATTGAAGCATAATATTTTTTATTCGATGGATGATAAACAAAAACAGGTTGATATTAATCATTCGGGATTAGATTTACCTCATCCGCAAAGTATTTGGGAAGCCATCCGTTTAATGGGGGATATCGACAGCAACTATTACAATACCATTAACCCTGTTGGCTTTGAATACAGTTATGCACCCATCACAGGAAAGGGTACCCTTTTTCCGTCACCCCTATCATTGGAAAACTGGAAGACACTCGCAGAACAGGATCAACATTCTAAAAGGCCTGCCAAGACCGTTCCATTGTATGTATTGAAAAATATTAAAGGACCTGATTTAGTGAGTGATGGTGGTTTTGCAAAGGACATTAGTAGTGTGCAACTTTTTGGAAGCAATACAACGGGGCAGTGGGACAATTCAGGAAAAATTACCGGAGATGGTTCTTTTAAAATGGAAATTACGAAACCGGAAACGAGCCGCTACAGCGTCATTCACAGCAAAGTGGGTAAAGTAATTGCTGGCAAAAAATATATTTTTCGGTTTAAAACAAGAGGTGTTTCTGAATGTGGAATTGTGAGGGCTTATCTTAGAAAAACACTGGCACCTTACAATGAATTGATACCAGCACAAACACAATCATTTGGCATTGCTGTGCAGGCGCATGAATTTATGGTTGCCGTAAATACTACCGATACAGCAAGTTTTGTAATTGGAATTGAAAAAAACTCCGGCACTACTTACATTGATGATATTGAATTGTATGAAGCAGATGCAATACCTGTAAATATTAACGACCGTGTTCGCTTTGAATACAATGCCACTCATTCAACAGTTACTATTCCGCTGGATAAAAAATATGTTGGAGTGGATGGTGAAAAATATAGTAAGGCGGTTATGTTGCAACCTTTTAGCAGTGTGATTTTGATTGCAGATGAATAACAATAAATCAATTTATTGCTGGGGGTGATTCACTTCTTTTTATTATTCATAATTTCTTCTATCCTGGCAATATCCCATAAATTTTTATCTCTTCTGGAGAATAGTTTCATGTCTTTTAAAAAATCATAAGGGACAAAGTGAATAAGGTATCCAGGTATTATTTCCAGGCTGCTTTTATTTTTTTCTGCATCATCAAACAAAAGGGAATGATGGACAACTGTAAGTATATCGATAGAATTTTCTGCCGATCCAACACTACCCATAAAAGGTTTTGTAAAGTCTTCTTCTAAAAGAGGGGCTACTTCATTTTCGGAATATTTTAAGCAAAGTAAAGTTTTGATGAATGCAGATCTGTTTTCATTTGTAGGAGCAATCCACACATCCATGTCTTTTGTATTCCTGGTATATCCGTAAAAGTTAACAGCGTAGCCACCAATGAGCAAATAACGTAAATTGTTTTGCAGGGCACACTTTATAAAAGATAAAAACTCATCATTTAATGTATCCATTTTTATGAATGATTATTCTTTTGATATTATTAGTGACGGGGTGAAGCATTTTGGAAAATTGCTGCATGGCATACAATGATTGTAAACGTTGCAAAGGAGTGGTAAGGCTCATTTTTTCTAAATGATACTGTTCCTGCTCTTCAAAAGATTTAAATATTTTAATCTCTCTTTTCATTCCAGTAAAGTTAAAAATTCCTGTTTGCTTTTACCCATTCTTTTATATAATCAGCAATGTCGGTTGTAGTAGTGCCGGGAGGAAATAATTTTCCCACACCCATTTCATTCAGCGTTTGCATGTCTTCATCGGGGATGATGCCACCACCTGTCAATAATACATCATTCATTTCTTTTTCCTTCATCAGTTTGATCACTTTTGGAAAAACAGTATTGTGGGCACCACTTAAAATACTGATACCGATTGCATCCACATCTTCCTGTAAAGCAGCATTGACAACCATCTCAGGAGTTTGGCGAAGACCGGTATAAATTACTTCCATGCCGGCATCTCTTAAAGCAGTGGCAATAATTTTTGCGCCACGGTCGTGACCATCTAATCCTACTTTGGCTACCAATACTCTGATGGGTCTGTTCATATAGCGGCGTTCAAATAATTTATTGCAGTAAAGATAAGGTATGCTCAATTCTATTGACGGTGGCTTCTTTGCCAATCATGCCGGCAATATCAAATACACCGGGACCAAATTTTCCCCCTACCAGCATGATCCTCAATGGCAGCATCAGTTCACCCGGCTTCAATTGATTGGCCGCTGCTATTTCTTTAAATTCATTTTCTAATCCGGCATGTTCCCAATCGGTAATTAACTGGTAAGCCCTCAGCAATTCTGTAAAGAATAAATTTTTCTTCTCATCCCATTTTGCTTTAATGGCATCGGTATCAATAACTGTTGGGGATTGAAAAAAGAAAACCCCTTGCGTATAAAAATCAGGAAGTAAAGTGCAACGGTCTTTTATCAATTCCATCACTTTAAAAAAATATTCCTCCTCATTAATAATTACAGCATTGGATTCAAAAATAGCTTTCACCCGTAACCCGTAACTCTTAACCGGCAACTTCTTTATCCACTCATGATTGTACCATTTCGCTTTTTCAAAATCAAACTTGGCACCAGCTTTATGCACCCTTTCAATGCTGAATTTTTCAATCAGTTCGTCCATGGTAAATACTTCCTGCTCTGTGCCGTCATTCCAGCCCAATACGGCCAACAGGTTGATAAATGCTTCTGGTAAAAAACCAATTTCTTTAAATCCTTTGGTAATATCTTTTGTAACAGGGTCTTGCCAGTCCATGGCATACACAGGAAAACCTAATCGGTCGCCATCTCTTTTACTCAGCTTGCCATTTCCATCGGGTTTCAATATCAATGGAAGATGAGCCCATTGCGGCATGGCATCCAGGCCAAACAAATGCTTCCACAATAAAATATGTACCGGTGCACTTGGCAACCATTCTTCTCCCCTGAAGGCATGGCTGATCTTCATTAAATGATCATCCACCACCACAGCCAAATGATAAGTAGGCATGCCATCTGCTTTCAGCAAAACTTTATCATCTACATTGTTGCTGTCAAATTCAATATCGCCCCGAATCATATCCGTAAAAGGAATCGCTTCGTTGGCATTAACTTTTATCCTGATAACATACGGCATTCCTTTATCCAGTAAAGCCTGCGTTTCTTCAGGTAATAAGCGGAGAGAATTATTCATTTGCATCCGTATCCGTTGGTCATACTGCAAACTGCTGCTGCCGGAAGCCTTTAATTTTTCCCTCATGGTTTCCAGTTCTTCCGTGGTATCAAAAGCATAATAAGCATGGCCTTCTTTTATCAACTGTTCTGCATACTGGCGGTACATTACTTTTCTTTCACTCTGCCGGTAAGGAGCATACGCTCCACCATGCAGCACACTTTCATCCGGCTCCAGTCCACACCATTTTAAACAGTCAAAAATATAAGCTTCGGCTCCTTCTACAAACCTTGTCTGGTCTGTATCTTCAACACGAACTATAAAATCACCACCATGTTTTTTGGCAAATAAATAATTGTACAACACGGTACGTACACCGCCTAAATGAAGCCCACCAGTGGGGCTGGGAGCAAACCTTACCCTTACTTTACTAAACATGCCGCAAAGATACAGGGCATCTGCTACCTCCCCAACAATAACTAATTCGTAATTTGCGGTATGTTGTATTTGGTAAAAACTCCCTGGTGGCTGAAAAAAATTTATCCCGGTTGTGTGTGGCAAATGCCGCCGGCAAATAAAACCATCTACCTGAGTTTTGATGATGGGCCTCATCCTGAAATTACCCTTTTTGTTTTGGCAGAATTGAAAAAGTACCATGCAGAAGCCACCTTTTTTTGTATTGGTAAAAATGTAATAAACCACCCTGCTGCCTACCAACAAATTTTAGCGGAAGGGCATAGTGTTGGCAATCACAGTCACAATCATTTGAATGGCTGGAAAAATGCCGATGAAGTTTACCTTGGTGATGTGAGCCTTGCTAAAGAATACATTCATTCCAATTTGTTCAGGCCGCCTTATGGCAGAGCTACAAAGGCGCAACTGAAAATGCTGGCCATGCCGCCTTATGAGCTAACATCCATTATGTGGACGGTACTGAGTGGCGATTTTGATGAAAAACTCACAAAAGAAAAATGCCTGGACAATGTATTGCGGAACACAAAGGATGGCGCTATCGTTTTATTTCACGACAGTGAAAAGGCTTTTGACAAAATGAAATATGCTTTACCAAAACTGCTGGAACATTTTTCTGCTAAAGGATACAACTTTAAGAAAATTATTATTTGATAGGTAAAATAGAGGGAGGAAAGTTAGGGGCAAAAAATTGGGCCGGAGTAGAAACTCTGGCCCGTTTTTAATCCGTACCCTATGAAAACTGGTTGCAAGATAAGGTGAATTTTGAACAAACCAAATATTTTGTTAACTATTTTTTTACATTGAAAAATAAACATTTAAACCTCATTATCTTATTAATACAGTTTAATGCCTTGTTTCCTTGTTGCCATTACATCTCATGGATTTACTGCAACGCATAAATAACTACTTTTACAGCGTATGATATTTACAGATACCCATTGTCACCTTTACTCCGAAGAATTCACCGCTGATATTGATACAGTTGTTCAGCATGCAGAAAATGAAGGGGTGCAAAAATTTTACCTGCCTGCAATAGACAGTACTGTAACAGAAGCCATGCTTGCGTTGGAAAATTGTTTCCCAGGAAAATGTATTGCCATGATGGGCTTGCATCCCTGTTATGTAAAAGAAAATTATAAACTGGAATTGGAAGCAGTTAATAATTGGCTGAAACAAAGAAAATTTGCAGCAGTAGGTGAGATTGGACTGGATTATTACTGGGACAAAACTTTTGTAAAGGAACAGGAAGAAGCTTTCAGGATGCAGATAGAATGGGCCATTCAGTACAAGCTGCCCATTGTAATTCATACCCGGAATGCCATGCAGGAAACCATCAATATTGTAAAAGAATATGTACCCAAAGGGGTAAGAGGTATTTTTCATTGTTTTAGCGGAAGCTATGAAAGTGCCAAAGAAATCATCAAAGCTGGATTTTACCTTGGCATTGGCGGAGTAGTTACTTATAAAAAAGCTGGCCTGGCAGAAGTGTTGGAACAGATAGACCTGCAATATTTAGTATTAGAGACCGATGCACCTTATTTGACGCCGGTACCTTTCAGGGGTAAGCGGAATGAAAGCAGTTATTTAAAATACATAGCGGCACGGCTGGCGGAAATAAAAAATGTGCCGGTAGAAGAAGTGGCTGCAGTTACTACTGCCAATGCTCAAAAAATTTTCGGTTCATAAAATGGGAAACAGTATTTTTGCCGTCCGCTAAAAAAATGGAATATCTATTTTAGATATTTAAAAAAAAATTTGGAGAGTTGTCCGAGTGGTTGAAGGAGCACGCCTGGAAAGTGTGTATATGGGAAACTGTATCAAGAGTTCGAATCTCTTACTCTCCGCAAAAATTATTTATATCCTTCAGTAAAGCTGGAGGATTTTTTTATTAAATGTTGGCCGTTTAATTATGATCTATCATGGTAAGGGTGAAACCTTTGGTAGCATCAGAATAGTAGCCTGAGCCTCCACTTGTTGTTGGTGGCTGGTATTCTGAATGTAAAAATCTTTTGTACACCAGGCCTATTCCTTTAGCATAATACTCTGCACTGTAATTTTTTTCACTGTAAGAATTTACGTCGTCAGGATTACCAATGACCTCATTCCGTTGGGTTATTTTTACTGTGCTGTCAAGAGTTACAGCACCTACTGCAAGTGGTGCATCCAGGCTATCGTAGGCATAATCCCAGCCATCTAAAAATCGAAAATCTGAATATTGAGAAGTGGTGTTAATGTAAGAGTTGCCTTTCCAGGTATAACCATTTTTGATGGGTAATTGTAATTTCAGGAACCGCAAGTTTTCATCTATAAATTCATAGGTATTGCCGGTGTTAATGGCGGTAAAACTATTATCCGGAACCCATGCATCGGCATCTGTTTTACGGATGGAACGTACAATCCGGTAAGCCGGCCTGCCAAGATTATCTGTGATGCTTGCATCTACAAAAAACTTTACCTGGTAGGTAATGGTAATGCCTTGTGTGGAAAAAGGAAGATACCTGAAAGAGTCTAATTGGTACGTAATGTATTTACCAACTTCTAATGGTACATACTCACTCAATGCAGCAGTTTTTAATACTTCAGTTTCTTTTTTACAGGCACTGAATAACAACGCAGCTACAATACCGGCTAATAAAAATTTCTTTACCATAGAATAATGATGATTCATTTAAGGAGACCCGTGTTTTATACAAAAGGCTGCATGCTTTTTACCCCTTCAGGGGATGGGAGCGCTGAATTATTCCACCACCAATTACATCATCGCCTTCATAAAACACAGCGCTTTGCCCTGGTGCAATACCTTTTACATTCTCATAAAAACGCACTTTTACCCCATTTTCGTATGTGTACAGGTTACTGAGGGCACCTTTATCTTTATAACGGATCTTAGTAATGGCTTCCATACCATCTGTAAGGCCATCATATTTTATCCAGTTTATTTTACCCACAGTCATTTCATTTCCTTTCAGGTCTTCCTCTTCGCCCAGTACCAATGTGTTGGTGTCGGGGTCAATATTGGTTACAAATGCCGGTTTTCCCAAAGCAATATCCAGTCCTTTTCTTTGCCCTACCGTATAAAATGGATAGCCTTTATGCTGCCCCAATATTTTACCAGCTTTATCTACAAAATTCCCCCCGGCTACTTTTTCTTCCAGCCCTTCTACATTGCGTTTTAAAAAACCACGGTAATCGTTATCAGGCACAAAACATATTTCGTAACTCTCACTTTTTTTAGCCAGCTCGGGGTAGCCAAAGTCATGAGCCATCTGGCGGATAGCTGTTTTGTGATAAGTGCCTAACGGCAATAAAGTACGGCTAAGTAAATCCTGTTGCAGTCCCCACAATACATAGCTTTGATCCTTGGTATCATCAATACCTTTGCGGATAAAATATCTTCCGTTTGTATGCTGATGAATTTGTGCATAATGGCCGGTGGCAATAAAATTACAACCCAGGGCATCAGCTCTTTTTAATAAAGCCCTCCATTTAATATGTGTATTGCACATCACACAGGGGTTAGGTGTACGGCCTGCAATGTATTCTTCAATAAAATTGTCAATAACAAAATCACCAAACTCTTCCCGGATATCTAAAATAAAATGTGGAAAGCCATGTTGTACTGCTGCCTGCCGGGCATCATTAAAACTGTCGAGGTTGCAGCAGCCGGTTTCTTTTTTGCCGGTAACTCCCACACTGGTGGCATAGTCCCATGTTTTCATAGTAATGCCCACTACATCATATCCTTCTTTATGAAGCATCAAGGCAGCCACGGTACTGTCTATACCGCCGCTCATGGCCATTAATACTTTTCCTTTTTTACTCATAACTTTTTCTCCGGGGGCAAAGATACGTCATGCCCAAAGAACAACTTTAGTACTGCTTTTTTGAAATTGGGAAAAATAATCGAATATAAAAGCGCTGGTAAATGCAGGGAAATAGCTAAAGATTCTTGTTGGGTTTATCAATAGCAGCTTAAAAAAGGATGGCTCAACCTGGCAAAAAAAAAGGAATACTTATGTAACAAAAGTAACGCAATGTCTTTTTTATTTCAGTGACATTTGCCAAAAAAAAAGTCAAATGGAATATTTCGGTTATTTTTCATCAATCCTTATTGGTGTTTCACTTGGTCTCATTGGCGGCGGCGGAAGCATTCTTACGGTACCGGTGTTGGTGTATATATTTAGCATGGATGCATCAGCAGCTACGGTGTATTCACTTTTCATTGTAGGGCTCACCAGTGCGGTGGGATCGGTAAATTATTTTAAGCGGAGTTTAATCAATATCAAAACGGCATTGTTATTTGGTATTCCTTCTATCGCAGGGGTTTTTCTTACACGGATTTATATTGTTCCTGCAATACCCGAACATATTTTTAATATTGGAATTTTTGCAGTTACCAAACATGTATTGCTGCTGCTGCTGTTTGCAGTATTAATGATTGCAGCTTCTTACAGTATGATTAAAAAAACAAGCACTGTCAATAATGATATCTCATCTGCTTACTTTAATTATCCTTTAATAATGTTACAGGGATTTGCTGTAGGTGTTGTCACAGGCTTGGTGGGTGCAGGCGGTGGCTTTATGATAATTCCTGCATTAATATTTATGCTAAAGCTGCCAATGAAAGAAGCTATCGGAACATCATTGGTCATCATTGCAGCCAATTCTTTACTGGGCTTTTTAAGTTCAGTAAATCATTTTGATATTCACTGGCCATTTTTATTAACCATTGCCGCATTTGCAATTGTTG
The DNA here is from genome assembly GCA_031368105.1 of Chitinophagaceae bacterium. Classification (GTDB taxonomy): domain Bacteria; phylum Bacteroidota; class Bacteroidia; order Chitinophagales; family Chitinophagaceae; genus Ferruginibacter. The sequence goes on along the minus strand of JANLQY010000119.1, from coordinate 24,659 downwards.
GAATTTTTATTGGTACAAGGCTGTCAAAAAACATTGACGGAGCCAAACTAAAAACTGCTTTCGGCTGGTTTGTACTGGCAATGGGTATTTATATTGTTGTAAAAGAAACAATTATTCAATGAGGATAAACAGTTGCCTGTGTAACAAAAGTCACTGTACAATAAAAATTTAATTATCAACTTTGCAACACAGATTTTAAATAAAGGATAATATGCAAATAGAACAAATTTATACCGGATGCTTAGCCCAGGGAGCTTATTATATTACCAGCAATGGAGAGGCTGCCATCATCGATCCATTGAGGGAAATACAACCATACATGAACAGGCTGGCCAAAGACAAAGTGAAACTGAAATATATTTTTGAAACACATTTTCATGCAGATTTTGTAAGTGGGCATGTGGATCTGAGCAGAAAGACAGGGGCTTCCATTGTTTATGGCCCTACTGCTGTCTGTGAGTTTGACTGCATTTCGGCAAAGGATGGGCAGTTTTTTGAAATAGGCGATGTAAAAATTAAAGCACTGCACACACCCGGTCACACCATGGAGAGTACCACTTTTTTATTGATTGATGAAGATAGAAAAGACCATGCAATCTTTTCAGGAGATACATTATTCATTGGTGATGTGGGCAGGCCTGACCTGGCACAGAAAGCCGCTAACATGACCCAGGAACAGTTGGCAGAATTGCTCTATCATTCTTTAAGAAATAAAATTATGACGCTGGCCGATGATGTAATTGTTTATCCTGCACATGGTGCCGGCAGTGCCTGTGGCAAGAATATGAGCAAGGAAACAGTTTCTACCATCGGCAATCAAAAACAATTTAATTATGCTTTAAGGGCAAGCATGACCGAAGCTGAATTTGTAAAAGAAGTAACAGATGGATTACTTCCTCCACCCGGATATTTCGGAATGAATGTAGCAATGAATAAAAAGGGCTATGAAAGTTTTGATGAGGTATTGCATCATGGAATGACAGCCTTATCTGCCGAAGATTTTAAAATAGCGGCTGAGGCAACCGATGCATTAATATTAGATACCAGGACTAATACAGAATTTTATAAAGGCTTTATTCCTCAATCCATCAATATCGGGTTGGATGGAGATTTTGCTCCGTGGGTAGGAGCTTTGATAGTGGATGTAAAGCAACCACTGTTGTTAGTGACCGATACTGGTATGGAAGAAGAAACTGTAACGAGGCTTAGCCGTGTAGGCTTCGATAATATACTTGGTCATTTGAAAGGCGGCTATTCATCATGGTTAGCAGTAGGAAAAGAAGCAGATTCGGTAAACAGAATAACTGCGGAACAGTTTGTAACAGCATTAAAAATTGGAGAAGATGAAGTGGTGGATGTACGAAAAGAAACTGAATATGCAACTGAGCATATTGAAGATGCTTACAGCAAACCACTTGCATACATCAATAACTGGGTGAAAGAAATTAATCCTTCAAAGCATTTTTACCTGCATTGTGCAGGCGGCTACCGCAGCATGATGGCAGCTTCTATTTTACAGGCAAGAGGTTTCAGGAATTTTACAGAAGTGGAAGGAGGTTTTAGTGCGATTGCTAAAACAAATCTTCCTGTTACTGATTTTGTTTGTCAAAGTAAAGTTTTAAAATAAAAAATTATGATCAGTATGTTTAAAAAAATATTCACCGCAGGCGATGATACAAAACTGAAAGAAGCACTTACTGCTGGTGCTATTTTAATTGATGTACGGAGTGCTGGTGAGTTTGCAACAGGAAATATTAAAGGCTCTGTAAATATTCCGCTTGACAGGCTTGGCAGCCAAATGCAGGTGTTGAAGAAACATAAACCCATAGTGGTGTTTTGCAGAAGTGGCAACAGGAGCAATACTGCAAAAGCAATATTGCAGCAAAAAGGCTTCAGTAATATTATTGACGGCGGCAGCATCAACAACGTAAACAAATTAATAACCAATAAATAAATTTTGTATGAAAAAGAATATGGGTTCCGCCGATAAAACAATACGCCTGGTATTTGCCGTGATTTTTGCAGCACTTTATTTTGCAAACGTGGTAACGGGTACGTTTGGTATTGTACTATTGATTTTTGGAGTTGTATTTGCACTAACCAGTTTAGTTAGTTTTTGCCCTTTATATACACTGGTTGGAATAAATACCTGTAAAACCCAATAGAGATGGTTTAGTAATCACAAAACCTGATCTGTGGTAATTTTAAATTATTCAATAAGATTGTAGTGGTAAGACATTTAGTGAAATTATGAACAGTGATAAACCTGTGCTGGTTGATTTTTTTGCAGAGTGGTGTGGCCCATGCAAAACGATGGTTCCATTATTAAAACAGGTGAAGGATGAAGTGAAAGACAACGCCAGTATTATTAAAATTGATATTGATAAAAATCAACAGACGGCAGCATTGTATAATATCAGTGCTGTACCAACATTACTGTTATTTAAGAATGGGCGTGTGTTGTGGCGGTAAAGTGGTGTTGTGCCTAAAGCAGAACTTATAAAAAAATTAAAAGAAAATTATTAATTGTGAAACCATCCGGTCTGCCGTCATTAATGGTGGCAACCCTTTTTTATCATGTTAGAAATATTAAAGCAACCGTGGCCCTGGTATATATCCGGCCCTTTAATTGGATTAACCGTTCCGTTATTATTAATACTCGGCAACAAGTCATTTGGCATCAGTTCATCATTGCGGCATGTGTGTGCAGCCTGTGTTCCTGCTAATATTCCTTTCTTTCAGTACAACTGGAAAAAAGAAACCTGGAATTTATTTTTCGTTGCAGGAATATTGATTGGTGGATTCATTGTTTCAAAATTTTTAGCCAATCCTAATCCTGTGGTTGTTAATCCAAAACTGGCAGCAGAACTTGCTGCTTATGGCATCACAGATTACAATGGTTTAGTACCAACGCAATTATTCAACTGGCAAAGCTTGTTATCCATAAAAGGTTTTGTGATGATGGTGTTGGGAGGGTTTTTAGTTGGCTTCGGCACACGCTATGCAGGCGGATGCACCAGCGGCCATGTTATCATGGGCTTGTCCACTTTGCAATGGTCTTCATTAGTTGCCACCTGTTGTTTTATGATTGGTGGATTTATAATGGCTAATCTTATTCTCCCATTTATACTTTCTCTTTAAAATGAAAACAGTGCAGCAAGCAGAAACAACAGAAACCAATACAGACTTTGAAGTTCGTTCATTAGATACTATGTGTATCAATGAAAGTACGCTGGAGCATAAATGGTATCACAATATCAAGTACATGATTGCTGGAATTGGTTTTGGTATTTTATTAGTGAAAGCCGAAGTGATAAGCTGGTTCAGAATACAGGAAATGTTTCGCCTGCAAAGTTTTCACATGTATGGTGTAATAGGCAGTGCAGTTATTACAGGAATGATTTCTGTGTTGTTAATTAAAAAATATAAAGTGAAAACTATTTATGGTGAGCCAATAGAGTTGCATCCAAAAAAATTTAATAAAGGACAAATCTATGGAGGTCTGCTTTTTGGTTTAGGCTTGGCCATCACTGGTGCATGCCCCGGTCCATTGTATGCACAAATAGGAACTGGTGCCACTGTGATTGCAGTTACATTGTTTTCTGCAGTTGCAGGTACATGGGTGTATGGAAAATTTCGGGATAAACTGCCTCATTAGATTTTTCACCCTTGCTATTTTCTCCAAAACAATATTGTTATCTAATATTTTACCTCACTGTTGATTTAATTCCCCAACCTGAGCAATAAAAATTGTTGCTGCTTATTCATTATGCTTCAAAGCGCATTAAGACAATACAAATTTTACGGGGCATGTAATTTGAAAAGTGTAGGAGTTATATATACTAAACAAATTTTTATGAAAAAAAATGTCTTCTTTTTTGGATTGAGTTTGTCACTATTTATCATTAGCTGCCAGCCGAAAACTACCAATGAAACGGCTGTTGAAGGAACAGATTCCTCGATGATTGCAAAAGATAATACACAAACAGCATCAACCGCTACTAACTCTGGGGCCATGGCTGTTACTGCCGCCAATGATACTTCTTCAACAATGACAATGGCCAAACCAGATCCTGCAAAAAAAGGAAAAAAAGGGAAAGTAAGTATTGCAATGTCTGCCCCTGCTACAGGTGATATGGTTCCTGATAAAGAAGGCTATTATACCAATGCAGAAGTGCTGCCCGCCTATCCCGGCGGACAAAAAAGCTTGGAGAAATTTTTTGAAGACAATGTTCAATACCCAATGGAAGCAAGTGATAATGGAGTGGAAGGTACGGTGAATGTGAATTTTGCTGTGGATGAAAATGGTAAAATATACACACCAAAAGTGATGGGACAAAAAATAGGCTACGGTGTAGAAGAGGAAGCTTTGAGGGTGATTAGTAAAATGCCTAAATGGACACCAGGCCGAATTAAAGGAAAGAATGTAAAGACAAGGTTTAACCTGCCGGTAAAATTTCAACTTTTATAATTGTACCGGGATTTAATAAAAAATAATTCACTAATCTTTAAAATTAATATTTATGAACATCAAGAATTTATTCAAAATTTTCACCCTGGTACTCACCTTAGGTCTTGCAGTGCCAATGCTTTCAAATGCAGCAATTGTTGCTTCCCCTTTATCTGATTCTGCAGCAGATATGAGGATACTAACAGTTATCACCAACCGTGTTGCTGAAATACAGAATATGGATAAAAGCCAGCTTACTAAGGCTGACAGAATAGCCCTAAAGAAAGAATTGAGGGAAATGAAAAAAACTGCAGAAAGTACAAATAAGAACAATAATGGTATTTACCTTTCTATAGGTGCTGTTATCATTATTATTTTATTATTGATTTTGCTTTTGTAAAAAGTAAAATTTAATCTCTTGCCTGGTTAAATAAAAAAGCGTTCCGGTTAACCGGAACGCTTTTTTATTTTTGTAAACTAAATAATTTTTTGCGATGTATTTGTATTGCGAAAAATACAGCAAAGAATTACAATCCCATTTTCTTTTTTAAATTTTCATCAATCGCATCCAAAAATTCCTCGGTGTACAAATAATGTTCACCATGATTTACTTTGTTGCCGTGAATGCACACTGCCAAATCTTTGGTCATCTTACCACTTTCAACTGTTTCTACACACACAGCTTCCAGTGCCTGGCAGAAATCAATCAGCGGCTGGTTGCCATCAACTTTACCACGAAATTCCAAACCTCTTGTCCATGCAAAAATAGAAGCGATTGGATTAGTAGAAGTTGGTTTACCTTTTTGGTGATCCCTGTAGTGACGGGTAACAGTACCATGTGCCGCTTCTGCTTCCATTGTTTTTCCGTCCGGTGTAATTAATACAGAAGTCATCAAACCCAAGCTGCCAAAGCCTTGCGCCACGGTATCGCTTTGCACATCGCCATCATAATTTTTACAGGCCCACACAAAATTGCCGTTCCATTTTAATGCACTGGCAACCATGTCATCAATCAGGCGGTGTTCGTAAGTAATGCCTGCTGCATCATACAATGCTTTAAATTCTCCCTGGTAAACTTCTTCAAAAATATCTTTGAAGCGGCCATCATATTTTTTGAGGATGGTATTTTTTGTAGAAAGATACAAAGGCCATTTTTTGGTAAGCGCCATGTTGAAACAGCTTCTTGCAAAACCAAAAATACTTTCATCGGTATTGTACATACACATGGCCACGCCATCACCTTTGTAGTTGTATACTTCAAAAGTTTGTGCATCGCCACCAGCTTCCGGGGTAAAGGCCATGGTTAGTTTTCCTTTGCCTTTAATAACGGTATCGGTAGCCCTGTATTGATCACCAAAAGCATGACGGCCAACAATGATGGGAGCTGTCCAGTTGGTAACCAAACGTGGTACATTCTGCATTACAATCGGCTCACGGAATACAGTGCCATCAAGAATATTGCGGATAGTGCCATTGGGACTCTTCCACATTTGTTTCAGTTTAAATTCTTCCACCCTTTGTTCATCTGGAGTAATGGTGGCACACTTAATACCAACCCCATATTCTCTGATAGCATTGGCTGCATCAATGGTTACCTGGTCGTTGGTTTCGTCCCGGTATTCCATTCCCAGGTCGTAATATTTAATATCCAGTTCCAGGTAAGGAACAATCAGTTTGTCCTTAATAAATTTCCAGATGATCCTTGTCATCTCATCGCCGTCCAGTTCAACTACCGGGTTGGCTACTTTTATTTTGCTCATGTAATCAAATTTTTAGTGTGCAAATGTAAACTATTCAATAGGTTTTTAAAAGCCGATTTCGGGTAACGTTATCATAAGTTTTTTATGATCTCATCCGCAAACTCACTTGTCTTTAATAATGTTCCTTCTTTCATCAAATTATAAAAGTCAATCGTTACTGTTTTGTTGCGGATGGTTTTGCCCACAGCGTTGGTAATTAATTCTGCGGCATCCCGCCAGCCCATGTAGTCCAGCATCATCACACCACTCAATATTACGGAAGACGGGTTCATGGTGTTGGTATTGGCAAATCTTGGTGCAGTGCCGTGTGTGGCTTCAAACACCGCATGGCCGGTTAAGTAATTAATATTTGCCCCCGGCGCAATACCAATACCACCAACCTGTGCAGCCAAAGCATCACTGATATAATCGCCATTCAGGTTAAGTGTTGCAATCACCGAATAATCTTGCGGAGCAAGCAATGCCTGCTGCAAAAAATTATCTGCAATGGCATCTTTAATAATTACTTTACCACCAATGGCAGAGATTTTCATTTCTTCATTGGCCACTGCCTCACCACTTTCTTTCTTTGTTCTTTCCCACTGCTGCCAGGTATATACATTGCCGCTAAATTCTCTTTCTGCCAGTTCGTAGCCCCAGTTTTTAAAAGCACCTTCAGTGTATTTCATAATGTTGCCTTTGTGTACCAGCGTTACCGAAGGCAGTTTGTTGGCAATGGCAAATTCAATGGCCGAGCGGATCAATCTTTCACTGCCATCTTTACTCACGGGCTTTACACCCAGTGATGTTGTTTCAGGAAAACGAAAAGCTTTCACCCCCAATTCATCTACCAAAAAATTCAATAATTTTTTTGCTTCCGGCGTGCCGGTCATAAATTCTATGCCTGCATAAATATCTTCCGTGTTTTCCCTGAAGATGGTCATGCTCACTTTTTCAGGCTGCCACATCGGCGATGGTGTGCCTTCAAAATATTTTACAGGCCGCAGGCAAACATACAGATCCAGTTCCTGCCGCAATGCCACATTCAAACTGCGGATGCCGCCACCAACGGGGGTTGTAAGCGGCCCCTTGATGCTCAATAAATATTCTTTAAAAGCATCCATCGTTGCTTCGGGCATCCAGCTGCCGGTAGCATTAAAGGCTTCTTCTCCTGCCAACACTTTTTTCCATTCAATTTTCTTTTCGCCTTTGTATGCTTTTTTAACAGCAGCATCAAATACCCTTACACTTGCTTTCCAAATGTCGGGGCCAATGCCGTCGCCTTCAATAAAAGGAATGGTGGGATTGTTGGGAACATTGAGTTTGCCATCGCTGCCCATGCTGATTTTTTCTGCCATTGAAAAAAATATTTAGCGGTGAAAATTATTTTGAGAATGCAAAAGTAAGATATGTGAGTGGTGTAAAATAAAAATGCTCCCTGTATTAAAAGAAGCGTTTTTATATACAAATACCCCTTATTTAAAAACGCCGCCTGATCTTGAAGTTACAGATGATATTATATTGCAGGCTGGCAGGAGGCAACCCAATAAGCATACAGGTAAAGTTACCAGCTATGAATTCGCCTATAGCACCATATTCAGTAATGTTTACTAAAGCAGGCTGAGTAGTTGGCAATTCATTAATTCGTGCTGAATAAAAATATTGCAGCGCTTGCATACTGTTTACGCCTATACCCGATTGCGAAAATTCTATTTGGGCGGAATTAGGAAATTGATTACCATTTATAGCTACTGAGGGAGCTAAACGAAAATCCTGTATCAAACTATCTGAAGGTCCAGTAATTGAATAGCTGGTACTGTTGACGGAATAGTTTATAAACTCTGCGATTGAGTTACCACAAGCACTTAAAGTGCCTGCTGCATTATTGCCTGCCAATAAAATCAACGTTGAGGGGTTACCGGCTTGTTGTGAAGTAATATCTTCTGCTATTATATTTATAGGTGTATTATTATTGCATGATGTGGTGGTGAAATTAAAAGTGCCTGTATTACTTACCGGGTAACGAAAGATAATGTCATTTTTTTTCATGATAATAAATCCATTTGTAACAGGAGCATTATTGCAATTAATAACATTGCCATAAACATTGGCGGTAGCATTTACCGGAATAGTGATATTGCCCAATGAAACATTGCTGCTGCCTGTAGCAAAATTTTGGGAAAATAATACGTTTGTACAGGAATAGTCACTAAATATTTCCAGCAATAGTTGGGCATTATTGGGTATCGCACCACCTGTGTAGCCCGAAGAGTCTGTATAGCTGCTTCGTGAATTTTGTAAGTTACTAACAACCGAAATTTTTACTATTGCATTTTGCACAGGGTTACCAGAAGGGTCTACTACCACACAACTAAATTGAATATAATTTAAAGCCACATCACAATTCCAGAAAGAAAAATGACTCACTTCACCAACATAATTATTTCCTGTTTTTGTGGCACTCCCTTCTTCCTTCCATAAACCTTTTACTTCATCAAAATACCATAATGGAATGGTTGCTGGGGCACTGCCTGTAATAGAAGCTGGTATTGGAAAACTAAGTGTAGCCTTTTTATTATTGGCAACTTGCAGTAATTCACCTGCAGCGCCGGTAAGTTCAACCGCACACATACCATAAGTGGTAAGCAGCTTAATAAAACCATTCTTATCAAGCCCTCTTAAATCACCAGGCATTGTGCTGTTCAGATCATTTGAAGTTGGGTCAATCCATATAGCAATTACAGTTACTGAACCGGTGTATGAAGCATTAGTAGCAGCATTTACAACAGCATTGGCTGGCAGAGCCACAGATAGCCCTGCTGTAAGTGTAGCAGAGCCACCGATAGCTGCATCAATGATTGCTGCAGCAGTTTTGGGTATAAGTTTTATCCTGAAAAAAGCATTTTTGTTTTCTGCGGCAATATAAGTTTTGATGCTTTTAAAATAACCTGTTTTAGCAACTTTTACAACAGCAGCATCTTTAACCACCTGTACATTTCTTACTTCAAAATAACCATATTTATCTGTAATAGTATTGGCATCTCCAACTATCACTTCAGCAGCATTCACTGCCGCATTATTTTCATCTGTAACAAAACCGGAAACAGAGGAAGAAATTTTTGTAGTAAGGTCTGGCTGTGTTTCTGTTATGGTACCATTATCGCTGCTGCTTTCTTTTTTACAAGAGAAAAAAACAAAGCTGTAAGAACTAAAGTCGCAAAAAATAAAATAAGAACAATTTTATTTGATTTTATTGTGAGCATAGTTAAGATATCTTTATTGGGTATAAGGAAATTTTAAGAAAGGTACTAAAATAATGGCAATGCTAGAATACCGTATTGAAAACAAAAGGCTCTCTGTAATATAAGAGCCTTTTAAAGAAATCATTTATTACTAATGTTACAGATTGCGCCTTACCCTGAAATTACAGGTAACATTGTAAAGATTATTTGCAGGCGGCGCCCCGGTAACTGTAGTAGTAAAATTGCCGGCAATAAACTGGCCAACGGCACCGTACTCAGTAATATTTACATTTGTGGCAGAAGTCAAGCTGGTTGTATCACTTATTTGTCGTGAGATAAAGTTGGTTAAGGTTTGTGTACTGCCTGCAGCTATTCCTGTTTGGGTAAATGAAAAATTAGCTGAGTTGGTAACCGTACCACCACTGCCAGAATGACCAGAGATATAAATAACCGGCGGAACTATTTGAGTGTTCATTTCCTGGATCAAATTATCTGCCGGAGCAGTAAGTGAATAATTGGTGCCATTGATAGAGTAGTTGATAAACTCATCAATTGAATTACCACATCCACTCAGGGTTCCTACGGCATTGGGTCCGGGTATTAAGGTAAAGTTAGTCAGGTTACCAGCCTGCTGAGCAGTAAGATCTTCACCTATAAAAGTTACTGCTGCACTGCTGCCACATATTGTTGTGTTGAAATTAAATGTACCTGTACTGCTCAGTGGGTAGCGATAATTGGTAAAGTCTTTTTTCATGATCACGTATCCGTTTGTAACAGCAGTTCCGTTGCAGGCAACACTACCGCTCACTGATGCAGTGTTTCCTGTTGGTAATACAATTTCACCCAACGATATATCCACACTGGCAGTGGTAAAATTTTGAGAATACCCAGCATTGCCACAGGCATCACTAAAAACTACCAGTATCAATTGTGCATTAGCCGGAACAGGGCCACTTAAATAGCCGCTTGTATCAGTATAGCCATGAACACCAGTGTAGCTTCCATCAGCATTATTGATTAAAACAGAAACATTTGGAACCGGGTTATGAGCAGCATCCACAATGGTGCAATTAAAATGTACCGAACTGCCAAGAGGGATATCACAATTCCAGTAGGAAAAATGATTTACCTCACCAACATAACTGTTACCTGATTTAACAGCACTGCCCTGTTGTTTCCACAAACCGACGGTTTCATCAAAATACCATAAGGGAATAATAGCTGGTGCACTGGCCAACAAAGCGGTTGGTAAAGGAAAATTTAATGTAGCTTTTTTGCCGGGAGCAATTTGCAGTAATTCGCCAGAAGCGCCGGTTAATTCTACTGCCGACATACCATAGGTTTTAAGCAGTTTCATAAATCCAAGGCTGTCGAGTCCTCTTAAATCGCCGGGCATAGTTTTGTCTAAGTCAGCAGCAACGGGGTTGAGCCAATGGGCGGCTATATTTACCTGTCCTGTATAAGCGGCATTAGATGAAGCTGTCACCACAGCATTAGCCGGTAAGCTGATACTTAACCCATTTGTGAGGTTTACTATTCCTCCGGCAGCTGCATCAATATTCCCTTCATTTGTTTTAGGAATTAATTTTATCCTGAAGAAAGCACTTTTGCTTTCTGTGGCAATATAAGTTTTGATTCCTTTGAAATAGCCGGGCATAGCCACTGTAACCAGTGCGGCATTTTTTACTACCTGCACATTGCTTACTTCAAAATAACCATACTTATCTGTGGTGCTGCTGCTGGTGCCTACCTGCACTGCGGCACCGTTTACGGCTGCATCATTTTCATCTGTTACAAAACCGGAAACGGAAGAAGATATTTTTGTAGTAAGGTCTGGCGGTGTTTCTGTAATGGTAAAACCATTGCCGCTAAATTCTTTTTGACAGGAAACAACGAAAATTGATACTACTGCAATGAAGAAGGCAAACAAAGCAGCAGCAATTTTTTTTGAATGGATGGAAAACATGGAATTCAGTTTTAATGATTAAATATCAGGAATGACAAATACTTGATACGATGAAAATATTATTTGCTGCCTGAAAGACAAAATATTTTTAATTTAATTCAATGCTGCAATTGACCCACTCACTGTCAAATTTAATCCCTTCAAATTTTTTGTAAAAATTAATAGCTGGTTCGTTCCAGTCCAGCACCTGCCATACTATGCCACTGTATTTTTTTTCCTTTGCCACTTCTATCAGTTTATCCAACAATAGTTTTCCCAGGCCTTTTCCCCTCATTTCATCCGTTACTAAAATATCTTCCAGGTACATCCGCTGGCCTTTCCAGGTAGAGTAACGAATGTAGTATAATGCAAAACCCTCTACAATACCATCTGCCTCCGCCACCCAGGCCCACCATACCGGGTTGGCGCCAAAACCACTTTCAACAAAATGATCAAAATCCACCGTTACTTCCTGCGGTGCTTTTTCATATTCGGCCAGTTCTTTTACAAGCTCCAGCATTCGTGGGCAATCTTCCTTTGTTGCCTGCCTTATTTTTATATCCATTTTATTTTTTGCAAATGAAGTTCGTTTTTTACATCCACATTTCATCTTAATAACTTTTCATTTTCTCCTTTTCACTTTTCACTTACTTTGCAGCCATGCAGCAATACCTTAGTTTATTACAACATATCCTGGACAAGGGTACCGATAAAAGCGACCGTACCGGTACCGGTACAAGAAGTGTGTTTGGCTACCAGATGCGGTTTGATCTGAACGAAGGTTTTCCAATGGTAACAACAAAAAAATGTCATTTTAAAAGTATTATCTACGAACTGCTTTGGTTTTTAAATGGCGATACCAATATTGGTTATTTAAAGGAACACAATGTAAAAATATGGGATGAATGGGCTGATGAAAATGGAGACCTTGGTCCGGTGTATGGCAAGCAATGGAGAAATTGGGAAGGTGCCGATAATGTAGAGATTGACCAGGTGAAAGAAGTGATTCATCAATTAAAAAATAATCCCGACAGCCGCCGGATTATTATCAGTGCATGGAATGTGGCCGATTTGCCAAAAATGAAACTGATGCCTTGCCATTGCCTGTTTCAATTTTATACGGCCCCCTCCAGCTCCCCCAAAGGGGGAGAGCAAAGACGCAGGCTTTCATGTCAATTGTACCAGCGAAGTGCGGATGTTTTTTTAGGCGTGCCTTTTAATATTGCTTCGTACGCATTGCTTACCATGATGATTGCACAAGTTTGTGATATGGACTTGGGAGATTTTGTGTGGACTGGCGGGGATACACATTTGTACAGCAATCATTTTGAACAGGCGCAATTGCAATTATCAAGAACGCCGTTTCCATTACCGCAGATGAAGATCAATGCTGAAGTAAAAAATATTTTTAATTTTAAGTTTGAAGATTTTGAATTGGTGAATTATCAGTGTCATCCCGGGATAAAAGCGCCTGTGGCGGTTTAAATAAGAAATAAGGAATGTGGAATAAGAAATAAGAAAGTTATGTGCAGGCAGTAAGATAAATAGTGGGTATTTTAATTATTGAACATAATAAACTGCAATGGAAAAGAAATGTGATTTGGAAGACAGGTTAATTAAGTTTGCTTGTGCCTGCTTATCGATTTGTGATATTTTACCCAATACAAAAGCAGGACAAAATTTGGAACACCAACTTTCTAAAAGTGGAACTGCACCGGCATTAATTTATGGAGAAGCGCAAGCCGCTGAATCACCGGCAGATTTTATTCATAAAATGAAATTAGTTTTAAAGGAGATAAGGGAATCAAGAGTTAACCTGAGAATAATCAGCGAAAAACCAATTGTTGTAAATGAGTTGATATTATCAACAATCGGAGAATGCAATGAGCTAATGGCGATATTTTTAAAAAGCATAGACACTGCAAAAAAGAATAGTCAAAAACCTGGATAAGATAAAAGCATCTTTCAACAGCAAGCTCTTTTACTTCCTTATTTCTTATTTTTCATTTCTTATTCTTTATTTTGAATTTAATAAGTAAAAGCATCTTTAACCAGCAAGCTCTTTTACTTTCTTATTTCTTATTTTTCATTTCTTATTCCTTATTTCTCATGATCATTTCATTAGTAGTAGCCGCCTCAGAAAATAATGCCATTGGTAAAAACAACCAGCTGCTCTGGCGCTTACCCAATGATTTAAAGTTTTTTAAAAATACCACCTGGGGCATGCCGGTCATTATGGGAAGAAAAACTTTTGAATCGGTCAACAAGCCTTTGCCCGGAAGAACTAATATTGTAATAACAAGACAGGCCGGCTGGAATGCAGCAGGGGTAATGGTTGCTACAGATTTGCAGGATGCTTTGAAAAAAGCTGATGAAACAAATTGTAAAGAAGCATTTATAATTGGTGGTGGAGAAATTTATAAATGGGCCATGTCCATTGCGGATAAAATTTATTTAACAAAAGTACATACTCAACTGGAGGCAGATACTTTTTTCCCGGTGATAAATGAAGAAGAATGGGAGTTGGTTTCGAACGAAGATTTTGAAAAGGATGAGAAACATCAATATGCTTACAGTTTTCAACAGTGGAAGAAGAAATAGTTGAGCATTATACTTCCTTATTCCTTATTTTTCATTTCTTATTCCTTATTACCTTGTTTTCAAAATTTCAACTTGCAAAAAAATTCCTTCACTATTATCTTACTGCCAGCAATGGCAAAGGCCACGGCGTGCATTCTCCTTTTGTATTTGAATTTATCAATAACGTATTGAAAGATAAAAAGCAATACGATTGTTATGCAGCTATCGAAAAGCAACGCCGGCAACTGTTGCAAGACAGGGCGGTGATAGAAATAGAAGATTTTGGTGCCGGCTCTGCCGTGATGAAATCAAACAAAAGAGTGGTAAAAGATATTGCAGCTTCTTCATTGAAGCCAAAAAAATTTGCACAATTATTATTTCGAACCGTTCAGTATTACCAACCTGCAACCATTGTAGAGCTGGGCACTTCATTGGGTATAACCACTGCTTACTTTGCCAAAGGAAATTCGGCAGGCAAAGTATTTACCTGCGAAGGATCATCAGCCATTGCCAGCATTGCACAAAAAAACTTTAAGCAATTGCAAATAAAAAATATTCAGCTTACCCTGGGTGATTTTGCCAAAACATTTCAACCGTTATTGAATGAAACCGGCAAAATAGATTTTGCATTCATCGACGGTAATCACCGCAAAGTACCTACGCTGGATTATTTTACTAAACTTCTAAACCACTCAACAGCCTCCACCATTTTAATCTTCGACGATATTCACTGGAGTGAAGAAATGGAAACGGCCTGGGCAATCATTCAGCAACATCCTTCCGTAACATTAACAATCGATTTGTTTTTTATCGGCCTCGTTTTCATCAATCCCGATTTTAAAGTGAAGCAACATTTTGTTATCCGGTTTTGATCTGTTGTCTTACAGCGAATTTATTAAAAATATGAGCATTGATGTTTTAAAAGCAGTATCGCTGGGAAAGATCATACTGCCGGGCTATGTAAAAAGAACTGGATGATTTGACGGTAAAAATAAAGCGTATAGAATGCAACCATTTGTAAAAGTCCGTTGTCAACTTTAAAAAAGTGTATGAAATATTCATTATTGCTTGTGCTGGTAATTACAATATTAAATTCCTGTAAAAAAGAAAATAGTGATGCACCGCTAATGATGCGGATAAGGAATATAAGCGGAAATACATTTTCATATTCTTACGCTTCAGGAAAAGAATTTGGTATAATAACAAATGGAACGGCAACCAGGTATAAAGAATTTGAAAACATTATTGCATATGCCGGGGCTAACATAGCAATAGGAACAGATACCTCACATGCAGGTCTGCTTTATTGCGGTACTCCGCCGTTGCCAATGCTTGAAAATGGAAAATATACACTGGAAATATTTGAAGACAACAGCATTGTCCCGGGTTATCTCAATGCAAAATTTATTAAAGACGAATAACTTTATTTTACTTCTCCCTGTTTCTCTATAATAAACTGCATGATATAATCCAGTTCAACATTCGCTCTGTTCATCGCATCTAAAATTTCTTCACGGTTTACATTGGCAGCAAATCCTTTTTCTTTAAATCTTTTCTTTATCCCTTTTAATTCCATACCAACATATCCTTCGGGTCGCATCAAACTGTAAGCATGTGTTAGTCCGCTGAGTTCATCAAAAGCGAACAGCATCTTATCCATTTTTGTTTCGGGCTCCACGCCAAAATGATTAGGTCCGTGACTAGCAATAGCTCTTATAATTTCAGCGTCAATATTTCTTGCTTCCAATTCTTCGATAATTTTTTTGCAGTGCAGCTCCGGCCATTGGTCCCAGTCTGCATCATGCAGCAGGCCTGCCATTTCCCAACGCCATTGATCTGCTTCATTTAATTTTTCTTTTTCTGCTGACCAGCATTTCATTAAATGTGCCACCTGTTTGCTATGCAGTTGCAGGCGTTCATTTTTTACCCAGTCATTTAATAATTGATAAGCTTCTTCACGGCTTAATACATTGCCGCATTCGCAGGGTTACCAAAAACAGAACGGTCTAAAAGTAAAGACATCGGCTTGTGATTTTAATTTAAAAATAATACTTCCTGTGTTGTTTCACAATAACATTTACTCCGCAATTTTTTAACTACATTCATTTTCTAAAATAATGAACGCTTTCTTATGCAAAAGATGTTTATACCCCTCTTCCTTATCTCATTCAATTATGTTTTTGCCCAAAACAAAATATCCGTTGTTACTCAGCATAATAATTTGCATCGCACAGGGTGGAATGATAAAGAAACGATCCTTACCCCGACAAATGTTGGGACTTCAAACTTTGGCCTGATTAACAGTTTGGCAGTAGATGATCAGGTGTATGCACAGCCATTAATTGTAAGACAACTTACCATCAACAGTTTTTCTGGCAGTGTTGTTTTCGTGGCCACCGTCAATAATTCGGTATATGCTTTTAATGCAGATGATGTAAGCTATGGGGCACCGTTATGGCAAACAAATCTTAGCCCTTCCGGGCAAAGAGCACCTAACATTTTTGATTTGCAGGATGCAGTGAATGGCAAACCCTGCGGCGGCAACTACCGTGATTTCAGTGGCAACATGGGCATTGTGGGCACACCGGTAATTGATACCAACTCAAACACCTTGTATGTTGTTACCAAAACAATTGATGCCGCAGGAAATTTTTATCAATACCTGAATGCACTCAACATTACAACAGGTTTGCACAAAGCAGGAAGCCCAAAAAAAATTATTGCTTCCGTAAATGGCAATGGTGCAGGCAGTGTAAATAATGTGTTGAATTATGATGCAAAGTATTCTAACCAGCGGCCTGCATTGCTGTTGTATAATAATATTGTTTACATCGCATCAGCATCACATTGCGATTGGGGCCCCTATCATGGATGGGTGCTTGGTTATGATGCAACCTCTCTAAATTTGAAATACACTTATAACACCACACCCAATGGCTGGGCTGGTGGTATATGGATGGCAGGGCAAGGAATATCTGTAGGTGATGATGGCAACCTGTACCTGGCAACAGGCAACGGCACCACCAGTGCAGACAATAATAACATGATTGACGGACGAAGCGAAAGCCTTGTAAAATTATCGCCGCAGTTGCAGTTGCTTGATTGGTTTACACCATCAAATTATCAGTACTTAGATAATGTTGACCTTGATTATGGCAGCGATGGCGCTTTAATTATTCCCAACAGTTCCATTACCATCTCCGGTTCTAAAGAAGGCATTTCTTATGTGGTTGATTACAACAATATGGGGAGGCTCACTGCTGGCAATGCGCAGGTAGTAGATACACTTGAATTTAATCCTCAGCGGCAGGGTAATGTGCATGTGCATGGCTCGCCAGTGTATGCAAAGTTGGGTGCAGATGAATATGTATACGCATGGGCAGAAACTTTTAAAATACGCCAGTTTAGTTTTGACAGGAATAGCGGAACATTTAATGATAATTTTAAACAGGGCAACCGCAATTTGGATAACGGAATGCCCGGTGCCATGCTTTCCATTTCTTCCAATGATAATGACGCAGCATCAGCAATTGTATGGGCCTGTTTTCCTTACAGCGGCAATGCTAACAACCAGGTGCGGCCGGGCAGCATTGCAGCGTACAGGGCGGCAGATGTGTCCTCCGGTGAAATTTGGAACAGTGATATGGATGCAGTAGATGCGTTGGGAAAATTTGCAAAATTTAATTCTCCAACAATTGCAAACGGAAAAGTTTACACACCTACTTTTTCAAATGAATTAAAAATATATGGATTAAAATGTAATGGCGCACTTACAACACTTGCTTATGGAAACGGCAATGGATTGAAAGGAGAATATTTTACCAATTCAAATTCATCATCTGGTTTTGATGCAATGCCTGCTGTGGTAAGGCTTGATGAAAAAATAAATTTTAACTGGGGCAGTGGCAGCCCTGCTGCTGCTGTAAGCAATGATGTATTTAAAGCAAGATGGACAGGAAAATTAAGGCCGCTTACAAATGATACATACACTTTTTATGTTACTGCCAGCGATGGTGTAAGGTTATACATCAACAACCAGTTGCTCATTGACAACTGGACAGATAAAGCAATCACAGCAACTTCTGCACAAATCACTTTGCAAAAAAATATTGATTATGATATACGGCTTGAGTATTACAACAACACTGCTGCGGCAAGCTGCATATTGCAATGGAGTGCGGCAGGTATTTGCAAAAAAAATATTCCATCATCACAATTGTTTGCAGCTACTGCCACCTGTAGTAGTAATGGCACAGGATTGAAAGCAGAATATTTCAGCAATAATTTACCACAAGATAATTTTCCAATTGTAGCTACAGCCACTGCAACTGTGCCACAAGTAAATTTTGATTGGGGTGGTGGAAGCCCTGCTAATATCAGCAATGATAATTTTAAAGCAAGGTTTACGGGCTATATACAAACGTTAGATGCAGGCGCTTATACTTTTTATGTAACGGCAGATGATGGTATCAGGCTTTGGATAAATGGACAGTTGGTGATAGATAAATGGGTTGACCAGGGCGCTACAGAATACAGTGCCACAGTGAATTTAGAAGGCTGTAAAAAATACGCTGTCAAAATTGAGTATTATGAAAATGGCGGTGATGCTGTTTGTAAATTGGAATGGAGTGGGCCTGTTATTGCAAAAACTGCTATTCCCACTGCACAATTATTTACGCAACCGGATTTTGTGAATACAAAAGAATTTACCGTGTTTCCAAATCCTGCAAGAGAAAGTATCAATGTGTCATCCTCTACTTCATTCATTATTGGTGAAACAATTGGTATGTACAATATGTTGGGACAGTTAGTAAAGCAGGTAAATATTTCAGCCGCCACACAGGGCAACACTGTTACAATACCTGTGAATGAACTGGCCGCAGGTGTTTATGTGCTCAGGCTTTTCAGGGAAGGGAAAAAGCTTGCTGTAAAAGTGGTGATAACAAGATGATGTAAATAAAAAATAATTATTATAATACATCCAATTGAAAATTATGAAAGCACTATTAGGCGCATTTATTTTTTTAATTTTTTTTGCCGGTGCCAATGCACAGCAACAAAACCAAACCAGGCTTATCATCCGTGGTGATGATATGGGCTATACCCATTCGGGCAACGAAGCTTTAATTAAATGTTTTAAAGAAGGTATCGAAACTTCTATTGAAGTAATTGTGCCATCGCCCTGGTTTCCGGAGGCGGTAAAATTGTTGCGGCAAAATCCGGGAGTGGATGTGGGAATTCACCTGGCTATTACCAGCGAATGGGAAAATATAAAATGGCGGTCACTAACGGACTGCCCTAGCCTGAAAGATAACAATGGCTATTTTTTTCCAATGGTTGACCCTAATCCAAATTATCCAGGGCAATCTATCAAAGAAAATAAATGGACAATTGAAGATGTGGAAAAAGAATTCAGGGCGCAAATTGAAATGGCTTTGAGAAATATTCCCAACGTCAGTCATATCTCCACTCACATGTGGTGCGATCATATCAGCGAAGAAGTGAAAGCGATGACAAAAAAACTGGCAAAGGAATATCATATTGATATCGACCCGGCTGATTACAACGCACAGTATGCAGGATACGATGGGCCATCAAAAACATCCGCAGAAAAAATTGAAAGTTTTATTAAGATGTTGAATAAACTTGAGCCTGGTAAAACATATTGGTTTCTTGATCATCCCGGTTTTGATAATGAGGAACTGCGTTCTGTTTTTCATATTGGTTATGAAAATGTAGCAGAAGACAGGCAGGGGGTAACCAACCTGTTTATCAATGAAAAAGTAAAAACGTTGATTAAAGAAAAGGGGATACAACTTATAAGTTTTGCTGATTTGGCAAAATAAAATAAAGAGTAAGTACTTGCTCAAAAAATCAACAATCAGCGGAAACTCTTTCTCCGGTTCTTCTACCTGTGGATTGTGTTTGCTCTTTCTTAACAGTGCCCCAATCCTTCAGTAGCGCAGGGTTATCTGTAATTCTTTTCAATTCATCTGTAACCAGTTGCTGGTGCCATTCCGGTAAGCTAAAATTATTTTCATCCACAATAAGGCTTATTTCACCAGGTTGTCAATGCTGATAAAAATAAAACGGCAGCCTGAAAAGGCTGCCATTTTATAAAACTGCAAAAAACTGCAGCCTTTTTTTCATCAATACTTTTTCACTACATTATAAAAGAACATTGTCGGTGGGCCTTCCACTCCGGCAGCAGCCATTTTATCTTTCAAATCTTTTGACACAACAAATGCTTTTGCTTTTGCCATATCAGTTACGGCAAATGCAGCTGTTACTGTGTGGTTATCGCCAACTTCGTGGCCTACCACTCTGTCGATAAGCCCGGCATTCATCCTGGTCTGCTTGTGGCTGTCAAATTCTTTTTTCCATGCGTCCCAGTCTTTTACTTTGTGCATTACTATCATGCGTACAGTAGAAGCATTGGTGGAACTATCCATCCAAACACTCTCAACAAAATTAAATGTTGGAGCACCCAGCACACCTGCTTTTTGCAGCCGGGCTTTTAATGTAGGTGAGGTGGCCATTGCTTTTGCTTTACCTGCATCAGCCATTATCATAGCCACCAGTATTGTGTTGGAATCACCATCAATGCCACGGCCGATAATATAGCTGGTTAGTCCATTGGCAAGCCTTGCAGAATCATTTCCATCATACTCGGCTCTCCATTTGGTATAACTGGACACTTTAAATTTGGCCGTTAAAAAATTATTTAGCTTAGCTGCCGGTGGCGGAGCTTCAGCAGTTTTGGAGGCTGAAGTATCGGCTTTTACTTCGGCATTTTTTTCTGATTTGCTGGAATCATTGCATGAGTAAAGAAATAATGACATGCCTGTGGCGATCATTGCAGTTGCGAAAAATTTGTGTTGCTTCATTTTTGAAAAGGTTTAATTTATTAATAAATGGTTATAGGAAACAGAGGAAGGAAATTGGGAAACTAGCTTAAATGTAAAATTTATATGGCAACAATGCAAGCAATAATTTTTACAGGTGCAATAGTTTAGTAATTGAAACAGATATTTGCAATGGTTTTCAATATTTACAAACAGCAATGTTACCACCGGCACTCATACAATCTTTGCAAAATATAAAAAGCTTTACTGAAGCTGCTTTTGTGCAGGTGCATCATTCCGGCGAACAGGTAACTTCTGTAAGATTGAATCCCGGCAAAATATTCAATAAACAATTTTCAATTTTCAATACACAATTAGAGAAAGTACTCTGGAGCTCAAACGGATTTTATTTAAACAAACGGCCATCCTTTACACTCGACCCGGTTTTTCATGCAGGCGCTTACTATGTGCAGGAAGCCAGCAGCATGTTTTTGGAAGAAGCATTGCAACAAACTGTTGATTTGTCGCAACCTTTAAAAGTGCTGGATCTCTGTGCTGCACCGGGTGGAAAATCTACTTTGATACAATCCTTACTCAACAAAGAAAGTTTACTGGTAAGCAATGAAGTGATTAAAACAAGGGTGAATATTTTAGCAGAAAATATCAGCAAGTGGGGAGCCGCCAATGTGATCGTTACCAATAATGATCCCGGTGACTTTCAACGGCTGCCTGATTTTTTTGATGTAATTGTAGTAGATGCTCCCTGCAGTGGCAGTGGTTTATTCAGAAAAGATTCCGGTGCCATCAGCGAATGGAGTGAACAGAATGTACAGCTCTGCAGCCAGCGCCAGCAAAGGATATTGGCCGACATTTTGCCTTCTTTAAAAGATGGCGGCACATTAATTTATTCTACCTGTTCTTATTCGGAACAAGAAGATGAACAGATTGCAGATTGGCTTTTGGAAGAGATGAAAGTGGAAAGTTTAAAGTTTAAAGTTGATGCAGCCTGGGGAATTGTTGAAACACAATCTGCAAAGCACAACGCTTACGGCTACCGGTTTTATCCCGACAAAATAAAAGGGGAAGGTTTTTTTATTGCGGCGTTTAAAAAATCAGGAGATGAACAGCAGCCGGGCAAATACAAAAGCAAATCAGAAAAATTATCTGCCAAAGAAATTGAAGTGGTAAAGCCTTACCTGCAGTATGCGGATGATTTTTTATTTATCAAACAAAAGGAGGAAGTGATTGCCCTGCCCAGGCAGTTGGAAAATGAACTGGCTGCGGTGCAGTCCTGTTTGTATATAAAAAAAGCTGGTGTAAAACTGGGCACCATCATCCGCAATGAATTGATTCCTGATCATGAACTGGCAGTGAGTACTATTATCAGCCCCAGCCTTCCTGTGGCAGAAGTTGATCTGGCCGATGCACTTCAATACCTGCGGCGGCAGGAAATAAAAATTGATGCTGCTGTCAAAGGATGGGCATTGATCAGCCACCAGCACCTGCCATTGGGCTGGGTAAAGATTTTGCCAAACCGGGTCAACAATTATTATCCAAAAGACTGGCGGATTCTTAACAAGTAATCGCTCCACTAACCAACTAATTTTCCCATCTTTGCGCTGGAAAAAAACAAGAACATGAAGCGTATTTTAGTATTGATATTTTGTGTGCCTTTCTTTGCATTGGCACAAAATAAACCACTGTTGATTGAAGGGGCTGCACCCAACTGGCACCTCAGCCATACTGTGGCTGCCAAAGAAAATTATTACAGCCTTGGCCGCATGTACAATGTCAGTCCCAAAGAAATAGCGTCTTACAATAATTTGCAATTAGAGAAAGGCCTCAGTCTCAACCAGGCAATAAAAATTCCTTTAACTGCAGCCAATTTTGTTCAGGAAAATTCTGCCGCAGCAGATGAAGTGCTGGTGCCTGTTTACCATACCGTAAAAGAAAAAGAAGGATTGTACCGCATTGCAACTACTTACAATAAACTGCCTGTAGAAACATTAAAACAATGGAACAATATTAAAGGAAATGCAGTAAGTAACGGTACCAAATTAATTGTTGGTTATTTAAAAGTAAAAAAAGAATTATCGCCTTTATCAGGGATGGCTAAACCTGTGTTGGTAAATACTGTACCCGTTGCCGTAAAAGAAAATATGCCTGCAGCAAAGCCTGTGAAAGAAACACCCAAGCCAGATATCGTTAAAGAAATTCCGGCAGTAAAAAAACCGGATGTAAAACCTGTAAAGGAAAAACCGGTGCCAGCTGTTGTGAAGAAAGAAGAAAAAATAGAACAGGTAATAGAAGCTCCTGCAAAGAAAAATCCAGCTTCGGTGGTAGTAAAAGAGCCTGCACCTGAAAAGCCTGTTGCAATAAAAAATGGTAAAAATTTCAATGGCGGTTTTTTTAAGACTGATTTTGATAAACAAAGCAAAGGCTCCGATGCCGGCAATGAAACTGGCGCTGCCGCTGTGTTTAAAAGCACCAGTGGGTGGGGAGATGGGAAATATTATTGCCTGCACAACACGGCTACAGCAGGTACTATTGTTAAGATAACAAATGCTGCTACCGGAAAAAGTATCTACGCCAAAGTGCTGGATGTAATGCCTGATATAAAACAAAATTCCGGCCTGCTGGTAAGGATTAGTAATGCTGCTGCCAATGAATTAGGTGCAGGTGAAAACAAGTTTGATTGTACAATAAGTTTCTCCAAGTAATCCGAAGAGATAATTCCTTTTTTATCCTGTTACTGAATGGGAGTACCTTTTTTTTATATATTTGCAACAGGCTTCTTTTATTGTACAATTTTTAATTAATACAAAATGAATTTGAAAAAGTTTATCCTGCCGGCACTCTTATTATCCAGCTTAAATATTTTTGGTCAAATCAATACCCCGGATTATGTTCCTGCAAATGGGTTGGTGGGTTGGTGGCCATTCAATGGCAATGCTAATGACAACAGTGGAAAAGGAAATAATGGTGCTGTAACGGGTGCTGTATTAGCTGCTGACCGTTTTGGGAATCCCAATACAGCTTATTTATTTAATGGTGCCGACAGCCGGATCGATGTGGCAGATGCAGCATCCCTGCGATGCAGAAAATTAACGCTGAGTGCCTGGGTAAAAAATAAAGATACCACTAAGATAAACCAGGTAATTTATAAGGGTTCAATGTCGGCAACAGGCGAAGCCTATGCTTTAACACTTGATGTAGGAGGCAAACCGTTTTCTGCTGCAAAGTATAATAGCAATTGTGTTTCTTCGGTTGGATGGCTTGGCCCCGGTACAGGTACATCAACTGATACAGGCAGTTGGACACATTTAGTAACAACTTTTGATGGCACAACAACTAAGCTTTATAAAAATGGTGTGTTAGAAAATTCAGCCTCCATACCGGGTTTAATAGACAGCTGCATTGGGGGTGGCTTAAGGTTTGGTTATGACCATCTTCGTTATTTTGCAAGTACCGGCGATCCTTTTAATGGCTACATTGATGACATTGGAATCTGGAACAGAGCATTGGATGCATCTGAGATCGGCCACCTGTATTCAGGTACGGCAGATTGTGGCAATGGTAAAATGGGTATCAATGTTTGTGATCCGCAAAGAAGTTTACATGTAAAGGATGTACTGAGGCTTGAGCCGAGAGATACTGCTCCGGATAATCCTGGAAAAGGGGATATTTATTTTGACGGCACCCTTAATAAACTCAGGGTGTATGACGGTACTGTTTGGCAAAATTGCTGGTAATAATAAATTATTTTTTCTAAAAATTTTGCATTTACAAAGTGATTGGATAAATAAAAAATGCTCCGGTTCCGGAGCATTTTTTATTTAAGGTTTCAATTATTTTTAT
>JANLQY010000116.1:0-6875 GCA_031368105.1 Chitinophagaceae bacterium | reverse complement strand
AATTATTATTGTGTAACACAAGACAAGAATTGGCTGAGAGAAAAAGGTTGGCTCATCTTAAAAGCGACTGCAGATTTTTGGGCAAGCCGTGTAGAAAGAAATGGCCCCGGACAGTATGATATAAAAAATGTAGTGGCTGCTGATGAGTGGGCAGAGAATGTTGACAATAATGCCTTTACTAACGCTGCCGCTAAGGCCAATTTAAAATTTGCAACAGAAGCTGCCAAATTATTGGGCATTGCACCTGATGCAGACTGGATGAATGTGGCCAACAACATTCCAATTTTAAAAATGGCGGATGGCACAACAAAAGAACATTCCACTTACAATGGAGAAGGCATTAAGCAGGCCGATGTAAATTTATTGTGTTATCCGTTAAAAGAAATTACAGATGCAAAGCAAGTGAAAAAAGATTTGGATTATTATTCTGTAAGGGTTCCCAACGAAGGCACACCCGCAATGACGCAGGCCATCTTTGCGTTGCTTTATGCAAGGGTTGGCGACAGGGAAAAAGCTACTCACTTTTTTAAAGATTCTTATACTCCCAACCTGCTGCCGCCATTCAATGTAATTGCAGAAACCAAAGGCGGGACCAATCCATATTTTGCCACTGGTGCCGGTGGAATTTTGCAGGCAGTGCTGAATGGTTTTGGTGGATTGGAAATTACTCCAACAGGTATCACACAATTGAAATCAATATTGCCGCTGCAATGGAAAAGCCTTACGCTTAAAGGGATTGGGGTGGATAAGAAAACATTTATAGTGAAGTAAACACTAAACAAAGAAGCCATGTTTTAAAAACATGGCTTCTTTGTTTAGTAAATAATATAATTTAACAACCGGTAATTAACTGATCGTCCAGGTTTCATTTCCTTTCAGCAATTTATCCAAATCGCCTTTGCCTTTTTTTGCGATTACATCTTCAATCTGTAATGCCATGCCTTCTTCGTAGCAGGGTCTGTCGGTTTCGTAGAAAACACCGAACGGCCTTGGTAAGTGTCCTGTCAATCTTGGATCATCAAACATGCGGATAAGAATCTGGGCTTTGTAAAAATCTTTATCATCATGCACCCACAAATCGTCTGTGCTGGCGCCTTCTGCTAAATCTACAATCACAGGTTTAAATCCATCCAGCTTAATACCTTTATTTTGTGCAGCACCAAATATCAAAGGCTTACCTTGTTCCAAAAATAATACTTCATCTGCCTTGCTGCTCTTTTCAGTAAACACTTCAAAAGCGCCATCATTAAAGATGTTGCAGTTTTGGTATATTTCTAAAAAAGACGATCCTTTATGTGCCTGGCTGCTTAAGAGCATTGCCTGCAAATGTTTGGGGTCCCTATCCATAGTACGGGCTATAAAACTGGCATCTGCACCCATGGCCAGTGCCAGCGGATTGAAAGGATGATCGATGCTTCCGAAAGGTGTTGATTTGGTGATTTTATTTTCTTCTGAAGTAGGAGAGTATTGCCCTTTTGTCAATCCATAAATCTGGTTGTTGAACAGTAAA
Organism: Chitinophagaceae bacterium; assembly: GCA_031368105.1. Classification (GTDB taxonomy): domain Bacteria; phylum Bacteroidota; class Bacteroidia; order Chitinophagales; family Chitinophagaceae; genus Ferruginibacter. The sequence continues at coordinate 5,365 of JANLQY010000116.1, read as the reverse complement.
ATATTTACATCAAAATTTCTACGCAGTAAATGAATGGTGTGATTACCGCCAATGCTGAGACCGTCGCCATCGCCGGTTACAATCCATACACTAAGCTCTGGCCTGGCAGCTTTTAAACCGCTGGCTACAGCCGTAGCTCTGCCATGAATGCTGTGCATACCATAAGTATTCATGTAATAGGGAAAGCGGCTGCTGCAGCCAATTCCGGATACAATTACAATATTTTCTTTTGGAATACCCAGTGTAGGCATCACTTTTTGCACCTGAGCTAATATAGAATAATCGCCGCAACCGGGGCACCAGCGTACTTCCTGGTCGGTGGCAAAATCTTTTGCAGTTAATGGTTGTGCAGGTAAGGCTGTAGCTGTATCACTCATATGGCTCTAATTATTTAAGGATGTAAAGTTACTAATTGCAGGGAACAATATAAAAAAATCAGTTGGTTAGATAGTTAGCATTATGCAAACGTTGCCGAGAGGATTGAATGAATAATCAATAAACAATTTTCAATGATCAATTTTCAATGATTATGCAGGCAGTATGCAAAAATGATAGCTTTCTTTATAATGAGCTGTTATTGTTTTTCTTTGCAGTTGAAATACTTTTTGCTATGATGGCTACCAGTTCTTCTGTTTCTTTATAGATTGGCTCTAATTTATTTACCGGCTTTATCATTTCTTTTTTCTTGATTACTTTTAAAGCTGTTCTGCATTCTTTCAACTCCTTAAGTACTACGCCCATTTTATGAACAAAATCTCTTGGTGATTCTGCAGCTTGGGCTTCTCCGTAATTAAATGTGGGAGAATGGCATGACTTTATCAATTGCCCTGCAATATAGTTGCCTGCTCTTGTATCTGGCAATGCTTCCACCACATCAATAATGCGGCAGGTATATTCTACCAGCCGGTCTTCCAAATCATATTTTCTCTCTTGCATTATGTAATAATTTGCTCTTCAAATTACAAAAAGAAAACAAAAAAATAGCAGGTTCTTCAACTTGAACATTGATCATTGAAAATTGCTCATTGAATATTTCCCTGCAGCTCTTCCCAGTATTCCGCCGCCCTTCTTGTATGCGGTATCACAATGGTGCCGCCAACAATATTTGCCACGGCAAATACCTCATACAGTTGTTCGGTTGTTACGCCCACTTCTTGCGCTTTGCCTAAATGATATTTGATGCAATCATCGCAACGCAGTACCATGCTGGCTACCAGGCCGAGTAATTCTTTTGTTTTTACATCCAGAGCTCCTTCTGCGTAGGTATTGCTGTCTAAATTCCAGAGGCGCTTTATTACGAGGTTGTTTTTTTCTAAAATCACCTCGTTCATTTTGGTGCGGTAGTCGTTGAATTCTTTTACAAGTAATGACATGTGTATCTATTTATGGGATGATTAAAATACAAATGTACAAGAGTGCGACGCAACCCGAGTTAGATAGCAGTACAAAAGCTGGTTACAAAAAACTACATTTGGTAATTAAAAAAATAGCATGAAACTAAGGTCTGCCGTCATTTTATATTTACTGTCTTTTTCGTCCGCTGTTACAATTGCCCAATCTTTTGACGCAAAATATTTCAACGCAATGCAATGGCGCTGCATCGGTCCACACCGTGGCGGACGAACCGTTGGAGCAGTTGGCGTTCCATCACAACCCAATGTATTTTACATCGGCGTAAACAATGGCGGTGTTTGGAAAACAAATGACTTTGGCCGTACATGGAAACCGATTTTTGATGACCAACCTACTGGCAGTATTGGCGATGTGGTGGTGGCACCTTCCAATCCCGATGTACTTTATGTGGGCAGTGGTGAAGGCTTGCAAAGACCAGACCTGAGCGTTGGTGATGGAATTTATAAATCAACTGACGGGGCAAAGACTTGGATAAATGTTGGTTTGAAAAATGCACAGCAAATCGGCGGGCTTGCCATTGACCCCAAAAATGAAAACCGTTTGTTTGTTGCAGCATTGGGGCATCCCTATGGTGCCAATGAAGAACGTGGCGTATACAGAACAATTGATGGAGGAAAAATATGGGAAAGGGTTTTGTACAAAGATGAAAATACAGGAGCTGTACAGGTTGTGATTGATCCAAACAACTCAAACATTGTATATGCAGATATGTGGGCAGGCAGACAGGGGCCGTGGGAGAATGGTGCATGGAATGGAAAAGAAAGTGGTTTGTATAAATCTGTTGATGGTGGAACGACATGGAAAAAATTAACCGTCGGTTTGCCAACTACCGAACAGGGCTTGGGCAGGATTGGTTTTTGTATTGCAGCTTCCAATTCAAATCGTTTATACGCTACCGTTGATGCAGGGAAATACGGCGGGATCTACCGCAGCGATGATGCTGGGGAGAGCTGGATAAATATCAATGCTGATGAAAGACTGTGGGGCAGGGGCAGCGATTTTGCCGAAGTGAAAGTTGACCCAAAAAATGCGGATATTGTTTATACTGCTGATGTGGTGGTTTGGAAAAGTAAAGATGCTGGTAAAACATGGAATGCATTTCGTGGCGCACCTGGTGGCGATGATTATCACCGCATCTGGATAAACCCTGATAACAGCAATATCATTTTAATTGCCAGCGACCAAGGTGCTATTATTACAGTAAATGGGGGTGAAACTTTTTCATCATGGTACAATCAGCCAACTGCACAGTTTTATCACGTAAGTGCGGATAATTCTTTTCCATACAATGTATACAGCGGCCAGCAGGAAAGCGGCAGTGTGGGCATTGCATCAAGGGGCAATGGTGGACAAATCACTTACCGAGACTGGCAGCCTGTGAGTGCAGAAGAATATGGCTATGTAGTTGCTGACCCTTTGGACAACAACATTGTGTATGGAGGAAAGATTTCCAGGTTTGATAAACGTACCGGACAGGTGCAAAATATTTCTCCAAAGCTTCCCTCTTCTTTTGGAGAGGGGCTGGGGGTGAGGTATTTAAGAACAGCACCGATTGTATTTAGTCCGCTTAATAAAAAGCTAATGTTCTTTGCAGGTAATGTTTTGTTTAAAACATATAATGGGGGTACAAGCTGGCAAACTATCAGCCCAGATTTAACAAGAGAAAGTTGGGACATTCCAGAGAATGTTGGTGTGTATACAAAAGAAGAGATGAAAACAATGCCGAGGCGTGGAGTAATTTATACCGTTGCGCCTTCATACATTGACAGCAATATAATTTGGTGCGGTACAGATGATGGCTTAATTCATGTGACAAAAGATGCTGGTAAAACATGGAAGAATGTTACACCGCCAGGAATAACAAGCTGGAGCAAAGTATCATTGATGGATGCAGGCCATACTGATGCAAACACTGCATATGCTGCAATAAACCGAATACGCCTTGACGATATGAAGCCGCATATTTATAGAACAACTGATGGCGGAAAAATATGGAAGGAAATTGTAAATGGATTACCCAATGACCCAATCAATGTGATAAAAGAAGACCCTGTAAGAAAAGGATTGTTATTCGCAGGAAGTGAAAGGGCTGTATATGTTTCATTTGATGATGGAGAAAACTGGCAGTCGTTAAGACTGAACATGCCTGCAACTTCAATAAGAGATTTGGTGATAAAGGATGATGATATTGTAGTGGGTACACATGGCAGGAGTTTCTGGATACTGGATAATATTACTGCATTACGCCAGTTAAAAAATCAGCTTGCCAGTTCAGCAACCATTCTTTACAAACCACAAAAAACTTACAGGGTGAGATGGAGCATGTATCCTGATACACCATTGCCACAGGAGGAACCGGCCGGACAAAATCCACCTGATGGGACCATGATTGATTATTATCTTGCAGATAAGACAAGCAATGTAAGCCTGGAAATTCTGGATTCAAAAGGAATGATTGTAAGAAAATATTCTTCCACCGATACGATGTATAAAATCCCGGATGTAAACATTCCCCATTACTGGATAAGGCCACAGCAAATTTTATCGGGAGAAGCAGGCCATCATCGGTTTTTATGGGATATGCATTATACGCCACTCAATGTGCCGCCATCTTATCCCATTTCTGCCATCTACAGGAACACAGCGCCGGAAGCTACTTCACCGTGGGTAATGCCTGGTATTTATACAGCAATGCTTACAGCAAATGGAAAAATATACAACCAGAATTTTGAAGTGGTTATGGACCCAAGAGTAAAAACAAGTAAAAAAGATTTGCAGTTGCAGCATGATTTGAGTGTGATTTGTTACAACAATATTTTAAAATGCATGAAAGCAAGGGGAGGAACTGATGAGGTTTCTGAAAAGGCAAAAACTTTATCAAAGTATTTAAATGCCTTCACTTCACTGCACAATGCTTTGCAGGAAAGCGACTGGCCACCAACAACACAGATGGTAAATACTGCAAAAAGAAAGCAGACTGATTTTGAACAGTTTTATAAAGGAGTAAAATAAAAAACGATTATTCTTTACAACCATTTAAAAAATCTTTTACTCCCAGCACAATTTTATCTATCATTTGCTGCTGAAAACCTTCATCTAAAATTTTTGTTTCTTCTTCCAGGTTACTGATGAATAAAGTTTCTATCAGCGCATTGGGATACTCAATGGGGCTGTTGAGCATAAAGTTGAAAGAGCCGGTATTGCCATATTCTTTTAGTCCCAGTTCCAGCATACGTTTATAAATATCCAGGCTTAAATTTCTAAAACCGATATAGCGGTAATAAGTGCTGGTGCCGCCAGAACGGAATGGATCTTCGGATGAATTAAGATGTATGCTCAGTAATAAATCGGGTAAACTGTCCCGATAAAAAAGAATGCGTTCTTTGTTGTCAAAAAACTGCTCTTTAGTTCTTGTCATGATTACTTTGGCACCTTCTTTTTGCAAGGTTTTTTGCAGTTTTAAAGACAGTGCCAATGTTACTTCCTTTTCATAAATACCTGTGGCACCCACAGCTCCATTGTTAGTGCCGCCGTGTCCAGCATCTACTGCGATGGTTAAATTTTTGAGTGATAAATTTTCAGGCTGGTGTTTTATTTTTATCATCAGGCTGTTGTCTTTGTAAAATATTTGGTGGCCCCAATGCTGCTGATGATTTAACTGAATGCTGATCCTGAAAATATCATCTGTTATTTGTTCATAATCCACCGATTTAATTTCTTTTACATTTTGCAATTGTGTGATCCAGTTAGTATTGCCGGTAGCACCAAAAATATCGACTACAATTTTAGATGGATTGGTTAATTGAAATGATTGATAAGGCAGTTTTGTAAACAGGCCAACTCTTACATAATCATAATCTCCTTCACCATACACATTCCATTTATCTGTTAAGGATGCTGGCGCAAAACTTCCTTTAGGCATCAGGGTTATATGCTCTTCGGGAATGTATGC
>JANLQY010000072.1:0-3166 GCA_031368105.1 Chitinophagaceae bacterium | reverse complement strand
GGGCCGGGATATTTTTGTATCAGCAGGGAAATACTGAATGATGGATTGCTTGTAACGCAGGCTCTGTGTATGCAAAGCTTTACGCAAATTTTTTAAGTGATATTCGTAGCGGCCATTCTTTAAAAAATGAGCCATGGCAGCCTGTGTCAATGAGGGGCTGCTGATATTTTGTATCCGTTTAATCTGTTTCACCTGGTCAAAAAATTTACCCGGTATTGTCCAACCAATGCGATAGCCGGGTGCCAGCGATTTTGACAAAGAAGAACAGTACATCACCAATCCTTTTGTGTCATAATATTTACAGGCTTTGGGACGGTTTTTTCCAAAATACAATTCGCCGTAAGTATCATCTTCTATCAATGGAATATTATTTTGTGTAATGATGTCCACCAGTTTCTTTTTGTTTTCATCACTCATGCAGGTACCGAGTGGATTATTGAAATTGGGCACTGCCACACAAGCTTTGATAGAATATTTTTTTAAGGCTTTTTGTAAACTCCCCAGGTCTAATCCTTCTGTAGGGTCGGATGTTATCTCTACTACTTTCAATCCCAAATTTTCTATTGACTGGTAAATGCCAAAATAAGTTGGGCATTCCACTGCCACCGTATCGCCATGATTGGTGACAGCTTTCAGGCACATCATCACAGCTTCCAGGCAACCGTTGGTGATAACAATTTCATCCGGTTTTATTTTGCCTCCCCAGTTAAAAGCCAGCTTAGCCACCTGCTGCCGCAATTCCGTATTGCCTTGTGGGTTTTCATAATTAATGCAATTATTGGTTGAGTTCCGCAAAGCATGCAGCACCGATTTATTAATTTTTGCAGATGGCAAAAGGGACAGGTCCGGTACGGCCAGCGCAAAATTAATTACATCTTTTGCAACGATGTCACCATAAATAGAAGTGATCATTTGCTTGATACTTACTTCATGTGAGCCGGTATCCGGCTTTACCTGGTCGGGTAATTGCGGAAAGCGGTGATTGAACCTAACATAGTAACCAGACTTGGGTCTTGATTCAATTAAACCTCTCCCTTCTAAATGATAATAAGCCTGGAATGCTGTACCCATGCTGATTCCATACTCTTCGCTCAATAGCCTTACCGAAGGAAGTTTGTCTCCGATACGCAATATTTCTTCGGCAATCATTTTCTCCAAACCACCTGCCACTTGCAGGTACAAATGGTCGTCTGAGTTGAATTTATTTTTTTTCATACCGTTTGGTTTTAAAAATCTGATCTAGTCAAAAATAACAAATCTGCATCTGTTTTAAACAAAATTAAAATTGAAATTTTGTATTGTTACTGTAAAAAATAAAAAAGTACAACATGAACCCAATCAATATTGTACCATACGAGACAAAGCACCAGCCTTACTTTGAACAATTTAACCGGCAGTGGATTGAAGAATGGTTTACGATGGAACCGGTGGATGAATTTGTACTGACCAATCCGGATAAAGCCATACTGGAAAAAGGCGGAGCTATTTTAATGGCTTTGTATGATGGAGCTGAAGCTGGCACTGTAGGGTTACGAAAAGTGGATGAGACAACCTATGAATTTACAAAGATGGCAGTAGGTGAAAATTTCAGGCGAAAAGGAATTGCTGAAATTTTGTGTTTTGCAAGTTTTTATAAAGCAAAAGAATTGGGTGCAACAAAAGTGATCTTGTATTCCAACACGAAAAATGCCGGGGCTATAAAATTGTATGAAAAAGTTGGATTCAAACATTTACCTGTGGAAGCCGGTGTATATGAAAGGGCGAATGTAAAAATGGAGATTGATATAAGGGAGAATATTGTGCAGGCAATACAATAAAAGCCTGGTACAATCATACACTTTAATCGTTGCTATGGAAAATAAAAAGCACAAGAGAGTGACACAACGATGTTGAGCAAAGAAATTTAGCTGGTAACAAAAATTAAAATACAGTCAATCAAAAAAAATAAAAAGCATGGAACTTATTACAGACATCCCCGTACGAAAAACCACTCATTCAAAATTGAATGATGTAGATTTTAAAAATCTTGAATTTGGTAAATATGTGGCCGACCACATGCTGGTGTGTGATTATGGAAACGGTGCCTGGAAAACAGCACAGATAGTTCCTTACGCAAATCTTTCACTGAGTCCCACTACACTGGCTTTGCATTATGGACAAACTGTTTTTGAAGGCATGAAAGCCTTTAGAATGAAAGATGGCCGCATTAATATTTTCAGGATGGGCAAGCATTACGACCGGTTTGTAAAATCGCTGGAAAGAATGTGCATGGCTGTGCCAACAAAAGAAATTTTTACTGAAGGCCTGGTGCGTTTGATAGAAATAGATAAAGAATGGGTGCCCACAGCAAGCGGCAGTGCATTGTACATCCGCCCGTTTATATATGCCAGCGAAGCAAAGTTTGGTGTAAAGATTTCTGATCAATACCGCTTTATTATTTTCAGTGGCCCGGTGCCATCTTTATATACCAACCCTATTAAAGTAAAAGTAGAAACGAATTATTCAAGGGCTGCCAAAGGGAGTACAGGCTTTGCAAAATGTGGTGGCAATTATGGCGGCGCTTACTATCCTACCAAACTGGCAAAAGAAGAAGGCTACGATCAACTGTTGTGGACAGACAGCAAGACCAATGAATACATTGAAGAGTCTGGTATGATGAATGCCATGTTTGTAATAGATGGCAAACTGGTGACACCTCCATTATCTGATTCTATTTTAGATGGCGTGACGAGAGACTCTTTACTAACGCTGGCGAATGACCTTGGTTATACAACAGAAGAAAGACCGGTAAGCATTGCTGAATTGGAAAAAGCATTTAAAGAAAAATCAATCACAGAAGCTTTTGGTGCAGGCACGGCGGCGGTGGTAGCGCCAATTCAAACCATTCACATCAATGGCATTGATTACAGCCTGCCTGCCTACAGTGAAGACAGTTTGCATAATAAATTAAAGGATCAATTAGAATTGATCAGGACCGGACAGGTTACAGATGTACATGAATGGAATTGTATTGTTAAATAAAATATTTTTTTTGAGTGGAGTTAAAAACAAGTGCCGGCGATTGTTGCCGGCACTTTTATTTTACTGCGTTATTTTTTTATTAGTCTTAGAAGCTGTTTGAGTTAATTAAAATATTTATCCTATTGCATAATTAAAGTTGAAAAAA
>JANLQY010000112.1:0-15171 GCA_031368105.1 Chitinophagaceae bacterium | reverse complement strand
AATTACCCTTCTGTTCCTGCAGTTGATTCTATTCAGCAACCTTATCCATTCGCTAAAACCTCCATACCCGTAAGGGAAGATGACCGTGGCGGCATGGCGATGAGTTATGCTTTTGTAAAACACAACCGGGTGTACAGCGGCAGTGAAAATTTTAAAATTCCCTGGAGCAACAAAGAACTAAATATCAGTTATCAAACATTCCGGGATAAATTATTGCCCGGTGCCAATGAAAAATGGAGCATAAAAATTACAGGCAGCAAAGGAGAAAAAGTTGCTGCAGAAATGCTGGCAGGAATGTATGATGCAAGCCTTGACCAGTTTAAGCCGCATGGATGGAGTGGGTTGAATATTTGGCCTGGGCTATACAATTCTGTTAGTTGGAGCAAGAATGGGTTTAATGAAGTTAATTCTGAAGTCTATATTAAAAGAGATAATAACAATATTGTTTCAAAAAATAAATCTTATGACAGGTTAATAAGAGCAGCCTCCACAATGGGTGATTTTAATTATTTTGTTGGCGACAAATTTCAAAAGCTTTATAAAAAATCTTCCGAAGGTTTTGATAGGGATGCCATAGGCGCCGTAAGTGCTGCAGCTCCTGCAGAAATCAGACAAGTGCAATTCGCTCAAGGAAATTCAGTTACGATATCTGACTCAATTAGTTTCTATATGACGACCAGTAAAAAAGAAAATAATGAGAAAGAGCCATCACCAAAAAATAATAATATCCAAATCCGAAAAAACTTCAACGAAACTGCTTTCTTCTTTCCTGATTTAACCACCGATGCAGAAGGCAATATTTCTTTCAATGTTACCATGCCGGAAGCACTCACACAATGGAAGCTGATGACACTGGCACATACCAAAGAGTTGGCAAGTAGTTACACAGAAAAAACATTAGTAACACAAAAGCCATTGATGGTGCAGCCCAATGCCCCAAGGTTTATGAGAGAAGGCGATCGCATGGAGTTCAGTGCCAAAATAGTGAACCTCAGTGATAGCGAACTAACAGGAACCACTACATTAGAACTGCTGGATGCAGCCACCAACAAACCGGTTGATGGCTGGTTCAAGAATATTTTTCCTAACCAGTATTTTACCGTAGCTGCAGGGCAAAGTGTGGCAGTAAAATTCCCGGTGGAAATCCCGTTCAATTTCAATTCGGCAATGACTTACCGTATAATAGCGAAGTCGTCAAATAACTCCCCGCTGGCCAGCGGGGATGGGGGATTTTCTGACGGTGAAGAAATGTCGTTGCCAATTTTAACCAACAGGATGCTGGTAACAGAATCAATGCCGTTGAATGTAAGAAATACCAACACAAAGAATTTTAAGTTTGAAAAATTATTGAATAGTGGCAGCAGTCAAACAATAACGAATCATGCACTGACAGTAGAATATACCAGCAACCCGGCATGGTATGCAGTGCAGGCCCTGCCCTATTTAATGGAATATCCTTACGAATGTGCAGAGCAAACTTTTAACCGTTATTATGCCAATACACTGGCTGCTTATATTTCTAATTCAACACCAAAAATTAAAGCGGTATTTGAAAAGTGGACTGCTTCACCCCTTCAGGGGACGGGGGCAGATACGACTGCTTTACTTTCCAATCTTCAAAAAAATGAAGAATTAAAATCTGCTTTATTACAGGAAACTCCCTGGGTGATGGATGCACAAAATGAAGCACAGCAAAAGAAAAATATTGCCCTGCTTTTTGACATGGTAAAGATGAGCAGCGAAACCAGCAAAGCACTGGACAAACTGAAAGAAATGCAAAGCAGCAATGGTGGTTTTGTATGGTTCAAAGGCGGACCTGATGACAGGTACATTACGCAATACATCATCACCGGTATTGGCCATTTAAGAAAGCTAAATGCCTTGTCTGCAAATGAAAGCCAGCAGCAAAAAGACATCATGGCGATTGTAAAAAAAGCCATTCCTTATCTGGATAAAAAAATAAAAGAAGAGTACGACAACCTCATTAAATACAAAGTAAACCTGGGCAATAATAACCTCAGCAATACTGCTGTTCAATATTTGTACATGCGGAGTTTCTTTATTGAAACGGCCATCCCGAATGCTTCGCAAAAAGCAGTGACTTATTATTTACAACAGTCAAAAAAATACTGGCTGAGCAACAGCAGGTATATGCAGGCAATGATTGCATTGGCATTGCATCGTAACGGCGATAGGCAAACGCCTGCGGCAATTATTAAATCATTAAAAGAAAATTCTATTAATAATGAAGAACTGGGCATGTACTGGAAAGAATGGAACACTGGCGGCTACTACTGGCACCAGGCCCCGGTAGAAAGCCAGGCATTGATGATTGAAGCATTTACCGACATTGATAAAAATAAAACCACCATTGATGATTTAAAAACATGGCTGCTGAAACAAAAGCAAACACAAAACTGGAAAACAACCAAAGCAACTGCTGAAGCCTGTTATGCTTTACTATTAAATGGCAGCGATTGGTTGAGTGAAGAAAAAGAAGTCGTTATCAATTTGGGCAACACTATAATTAAAAGTTCTGACGATGCAACAGAAGCAGGTTCCGGATATTTCAAAAAGAGAATCGAAGGGAAAGATGTAAAAATAGAAATGGCTAATATCAATGTAACAATTCAACCATCTAACAATTCAACCATTCAGCAATCAGCTTCATGGGGAGCTGTATACTGGCAATACTTTGAAGACCTCGACAAAATGACCCCTTCTGCCACACCATTAAAACTGGTGAAGAAATTATTTGTAGAAAGAAACACCGACAAAGGGCCGGTACTGGAAGCCATTGAAGATGGCGCCACTTTAAAAGTAGGTGATAAAGTAAAAGTAAGGATTGAACTGAGGGTGGACAGAGACATGGAATACGTTCACATGAAAGACATGAGGGCAGCCTGTATGGAGCCTGTAAATGTATTGAGCGGATACGAATACCAGGGCGGCCTCGGCTATTATGAAACTACCAAAGATGCCAGCACCAATTTCTTTTTTGGCTGGTTAAATAAAGGAACTTATGTTTTTGAATATCCTTTGTTTGTGACGCACCAGGGAAATTTCAGCAATGGCATTACGACTATCCAGTGCATGTATGCGCCGGAGTTTACCAGTCATAGTGAAGGGATAAGAGTGACAGTTGAGTAAAGTCATGGCCCTTAAAGAAAGGTTGTTGACGGGCTGGCGGATTGCAGTGGAAACCACGGTGAGGCTGTGTGCCAAGGCTTTGTGCCGGAGTTGGAACGGAAAGCCGCTGCCAATGCCGATTGAAAAACCTGCTTCCCACAGCCCCACCAAAAAAAGTCCAAATTCAGCTTTGCTTTTTACCCTAAAACCCTTACCTTCGCTGCCCGTTATAAAATTTGACGGAAAATAAACAATTTTTTTAACCGCTCTTATACCCCTTTAGGGGATAGGGGCAAAACATCAGGGAAATGAACAACTACGAATTGATGGTGATTTTTACCCCTGTGCTGTCTGAAGAGGAATTTAAAGCCGCTCAGACAAAATATGCTGCTCTGGTTACCGAAAACGGTGGAGAAGTATTGCACTCTAATCCCTGGGGACTAAAATCACTGGCCTATCCCATTGCCAAAAAGACCACTGGTCTGTATTGGGTAATGGAGTATAATGCGCCAACCAGCTTCAATGAAAAGTTGAAAACTCAACTTTTACGTGACGAATCTATCATGCGTCACATGTACACTGTACTCGATAAATACGCCGTCGATTACAACAACAAAAAGAGAAGTGGCGGAAAATTTACTAACGAAAAAGCGGGGGCATAAACCATGGCAAAAGCAAACGAGATCAAGTATCTTACAGCGATCAAAGCTGACAAGCGGCCTAAAAAATACTGCCGCTTTAAAAAAATGGGCATTCATTATATTGATTATAAGGATGGCGATTTTTTAAAAAAATTCCTGAACGAGCAAGGTAAATTATTGCCACGCCGCCTTACCGGAAACTCTTTAAAGTTTCAGCGTAAAGTAGGTGCAGCAGTAAAAAAATCCCGCCAAATGGCGATTCTGCCTTACGTTACAGATCTTTTAAAATAGCCCCTATCCCCTAAAGGGGGAAAGGAGGACATTTAAATTTAAACGAAACAATTATTTTCAAACCACCCTAACCCTTCAGTGGAGAAAGTCTTGCCTAAGGCAAGATTGGGTAAAAATGCAACACAATGCAGGTAATATTAATACAGGATGTAAACAATCTTGGCGGTGCCAATGAATTGGTATCAGTAAAAAATGGTTACGGACGTAATTATTTAATTCCACAAAAGTTTGCGATAGAAGCAAGTCCTTCTAACATGAAGCAATTGGAAGAAAAAATGAAGCAACAAACTAAGAAAGAAGCTAAATTATTGGCTGAAATCAACAGCGTAATTGCAACATTGCAGGCTGGCGCTTTAAAAATTGGCGCTAAGACCGGTACCAGTGGCAAAATTTTCGGCAGTGTAACTTCTGTTCAGATAGCCCGTGCTATTAGGGAACAAAAAGGCTACGAAATTGACCGCCGCCGCATTCACATTATTGATGAAGTAAAGGAATTAGGCACTTTTAAAGCAAAGATCGACTTTGGTAACGGCAACGAAACTGAAGTGGAATTTGAAGTAATTGGCGAATAATTTTTTACCATTATAATTTACTGATCCATCCCGCCTTTGGTGGGATGGATTTTTTTTACCTGCTTCCCAAACAGGGCAACCAAAGCTTAAAAATAAAATTCAATAATTAACCAAGTCCATTGAAAAACTTATACGGGACAAACCCTCAATATGAAGTTTTTCTTACATTTCATTGTTTTTTTAAATAAATACCTACATTTGTGTAGCTATAATGGTTTTAGTGTTTCGTCGTTAGCTGATAGATTTCTCCAGAGAATACCGATCTCAGTTCATTGTACCAACTAAGTCATTATTGTTTTTATTTAATTTAAAAAAGTTTTTACAATGAACATCTACGTAGGAAATCTTAGTTGGTCGATGACTGATGAAGACTTAAACAACCTTTTTACCGAGTACGGTACCGTTACAAGCGCTAAAATTTTGAAGGACAAAATGAATGGCCGCAGCAAAGGTTTTGGTTTTGTTGAAATGGAAGATGCAGAAGCAGCGAAAGCAGCCATTGCAGCTTTAAATGAAAACGAAATTCAGGGCCGTAAATTAATCGTTAACGAATCACAACCACGCCAGGAAGGCGAAGGCGGTGGCGGATTCAAAAAACGCAGCTTTGGAAGCGGCGGTGGCGGCGGTGGCTACAAGAAAAGTGGCGGCGGCGGTTACGGTGGTGGAAGCGGCGGCGGCGGTAGCAGAGGCGGTGGCGGTTACGGCGGTGGTAGCGGTGGCGGCAACAGAAGCGGCAGCGGCGGTGGAGGATACAACAGAGATTATTAATCACAACTGATTTCCATAAAAAATTAATCCCCTGATTTTATCAGGGGATTTTTTATTTTGCTCCCGGCTTCAGTTCTTATAGCAGCATCGTTGCGTCGCACTCTTGTACATTTTATCATTCTTGAACAGAAAATAGGAAAGCAAATATTGATAATTCTTTCCCTTAAACCATGTTTTTTCTTAATTTTCAAAATTTATTGAAAATACTATATCTTTGTGTGGTAAATCAATCAACATGAAACTCATTATACTTGGTGGTGGCTTTGGCGGACTGAGGCTGGCACGAAAACTCAATAACAAAACCGGTTTTGACATCACATTAATCGACCGTTTCAACTATCACCAGTTTCAGCCACTCTTTTACCAAGTGGCTACAGCAGGGCTGGATGCCAGTAATATTTCTTTCCCACTCAGAAAGGTATTTCATAAAAGTAAAAATGTAAAGATCAGGCTGGCTGATGTGCAGCAGATACAAACGCAAGAAAAAAAAGTGGTAACTGATATTGGTGTTTTTGATTATGATGCACTGGTGATTGCCACCGGTGCTGATACTAATTTTTTCGGGAATGCCAATTTAATGGCCAATGCTTTTCCGATGAAAAGTACGGTGGAAGCATTGCAGTTACGTAATCGCTTGCTGAATAATTTTGAAGATGCACTTACGGCAAAAGATGCGGAAGAACTGCAAAGGTTAATGACCATTGTGGTAGTTGGTGCTGGCCCCACCGGCGTGGAGCTAAGTGGTGCCATTGCAGATATGAAACGCTACCAGTTGCCCAAAGATTATCCGGAGCTTGACTTTACCGAGATGAAAATTTATTTGCTGGAAGGTACCGGAAAAACACTGGCAGCTATGAGTACAAAATCAAGTGAGCAGTCTGAAAAATACCTGGAGAAATTAGGCGTAACGGTAAAGACAGATTCTATCCTCAAAGAATTTGACGGACAAAAAGTAACGCTGCAAAATGGTGAGACCATCAACACCACATTAGTAATTTGGGCAGCCGGTATTAAAGGCAATGTACCTGAAGGCATCAACAAAGAACTGATTGCAAGAGGCAACAGGATCAAAGTGGA
Source organism: Chitinophagaceae bacterium (assembly GCA_031368105.1). Taxonomy (GTDB): domain Bacteria; phylum Bacteroidota; class Bacteroidia; order Chitinophagales; family Chitinophagaceae; genus Ferruginibacter. The sequence continues at coordinate 8,693 of JANLQY010000112.1, read as the reverse complement.
TAGTGAATGCCGGGTACTGGGGCAGCACAATATATTTGCCATTGGCGATGTAGCTTATATGGAAGAAACAGCCTGGCCTAACGGGCACCCACAAGTGGCTCCTGTGGCAATGCAACAGGCAGATATGCTGGCAAACAATTTATACCGCATCGAAAAGAAAAGTGGTAATGAAAATTTACTACAATTTAAATACAAAGACAGTGGCAGCATGGCTACTGTTGGCCGCAATCTGGCAGTGGTGGATGTACCAAAACCAAAACTACACTTTGGTGGTTTCTTTGCGTGGATGATTTGGATGGGGCTGCACCTGATGCTGATATTGGGTGTAAAGAACCGCTTCTTTGTTTTCAGTAACTGGCTGTACAATTACTTTACTTACGACCAAAATTTGAGGTTGATATTTAAAGCATTTTACAGGGAGAGGAAATAATGGATAACCTGCCGGCCGGCAGGCAGGTTGGTTAAATGATAATTGATAGTTATTTGCATCTGAAAAACAATCTATGATCACTTACTATTAATCCTTTGAAAACTGTTTCAGCAAAACCTTTGCCCTGCTTTTAAATGCTGCGGTTTGATGTGGCAGCTGGTCTTCTATCAGCATTTTTATTTCAGGAATTATTTCGGGATATTGTTTGGATAATTTTCCCAATATGGTCAATGAAAATGCTTTCACTGCAACCGCTTCATTTACTGATTCTACATACCTGAAACAAATATCTATTACTGCATCCTCGTATTTTTTTGGAATATCAATTTCCTGCAACAGCCTTACTGTATTGCGTTTCACCGCATCATGCAAATTTGGTTGCTGCAAATTTTTTATCAGTTTATCAAAATTCTTTTTTATGAGTTGTGGATGTGCTATCACACAATAACTCAGCGGCCATGCAGCCCGTTGCACCACCCGGTATTCATCTTTTAAAAAAAGCTGGAACAGCTCATCAAAGCGTTGTTGAAAATCTCCCACCCAATCCACAATTTTTGTGCATTGGGTTTTGGAATGTTCTTTTAATATTTCTTCCCGAAGGTTCATCATTATTCCTGGTAAAGAATCATCGCAGTAAATCCCGATAAATTACTTTTACCCGACATAGGTTTATTTTTACTTCCATCAGTAACAGCAGTTTGCCAATTCCCAGGAGGAAGGCTGATCGTTTTAAAATCTTTGCTGCCATTAAATGCAACAAAAATTGTCTTCCATTTATCTTTTAGGGCAGCTCCGTTAATGGTATAAGCAATTGTTCCGGCGGCAGCGTTATGATCAAAATGTATGTACTTTTTTATTTGCTCATTCGTAACCATCCGGAAGGCAGGATGCTCTTTACGCATTTTTATTAAAGCAGCTACATAATTATTTGTGGCCCAGTTTTCTTTTTTCATACTCCAGTCAATTGCGTTGATACTGTCACCTGCGTTATATGAATTTTCCACTCCTTTTTTGTTTCTTAAAAATTCTGTGCCTGCATGTAAAAATGGAATACCCTGCGATGTTAGTACAATCGTCAATGACAGTTGCTGCATCTTTACCAACTCTTCTTTGGAAGCATCGGGACAACTTAGTGTCAATTTATCCCACAGTGCATTGTTATCGTGACACTCACAGTAAGTAATTACATTCCATGGGGCAGCGGAATAAGCTTTTTTAGAGTAGTTCACTTTACTCATATCCACCTGCGGATGATTGGATGCTGCAACAATTCCAAACTTTACACTTTCTTCCATACCGGCTTTTCCACTTGCAAAACCTCTATCCTTAATATCAAAGACAGTACCTTTTATTCCGTCTCTTACATCATCGCTGAACACTGCAATATGATTTAGTTTGTGGGCATTCTTTTTCAGCGCCCTTAATGAATCTGGCAAAGGGGATGCGCCGGCAGTCCAGCCTTCGCCGTACAATAAAATATCTGGTTTTATTTTTCTCAGCTCAATTGAAATGATATTCATCGTTTCAATATCATGCACTCCCATCAGGTCAAACCGGAAACCATCAATGTGATATTCTTTCGCCCAGTACAACACACTTTCTAAAATAAATTTTCTCATCATGGGCATTTCACTTGCTGTTTCATTTCCACAGGCCGTGGCATCAGAAAAGCCGCCATCTTTTTTATGACGGAAATAATAACCCGGTACCAGTTGTTCAAAATTTGAAGTGGCAGCATTGGCTACATGGTTATACACCACATCCATCACCACCCTCAATCCATTTTTATGAAAGGCAGCAATCATTTGTTTCAACTCTTTTATTCTTACAGCACCATCATTAGGATTGGTGCTGTAACTGCCTTCCGGCACATTGTAATTGACAGGATCGTAGCCCCAGTTGTATTGCAGTTTTTCCGGCTTGCTTTCATCAACAGAATTGTAATCAAAAAAAGGTAACAGGTGAATATGAGTAACCCCCAATTCTTTCAGGTGAGCCAAGCCAGTTACCAAACCATCTTTACTCTTAGTGGCTTCTTCTGCAAGCCCTAAATATTTTCCTTTATTTTCAATACCTGAGTTTTTATCAATACTGGCATCCCGGATATGCAGTTCATAAATTACCGCATCTGTTGCCAGATTTTGTTTGGAGAAGATGGGGCTTTTATCACTGGGCCAACCTTTGGGGTTAGTTTCCTTTAAATCAACAACCATTGCACGCCTGCCATTAACTCCAACAGCTTTTGCATAAGGGTCTGGCACTTCGTTGCCCCATTCATTATTTAACTTTGCCCTGAAAACATAAAACGTACCTTTCCAGTCTCCATCCAGTTTGGTAAACCAAGTACCCATACATCCTTTTGTAAGATTGATGGTTTTAAATGCTGTACCATTATCACCATCTTTGTACAGGAGCAATTTCACAGCTTCAGCAGGAGGGCTCCAGATTCTGAATGTGGAGTTTTTACTGGTATAAGTGAGGCCAAGGGCAGCTCCTTTATAAACAGGATATTTACTGTAGGCTGGTTGTGCAATTATTTTTTTCATAAGAATAAAACAGAGCAGTAATAAAAAAATATTTTTCATATCAATTCATTTGTTCAGGTAAAAGGTAGTGGTTTTTGAATTATTTTTTGTTGTGATATTTGTATTTAAAGTTGCCAAATGATTTTTAGTACAAGTGAGTGACACAACGAAGATGACATGAAAATATCAGCTGGTATCAAAAAATTATTTTTCAAATACAAGATATGCCCAGGGCTGTAATGCAAAACGGCTTTCATAATGCACTTCTATTTCTTCGCCGGTAAATACATTTTTAAATAATCCTGTTAAGCGGTTATCTTCTATCACACAGTCAATGTTGTATTTACTCAGGTTCAATATGGTAAATACTTCTTTGTCTTCATTCTTACGCAGGTAAGCCATCAGCACATCGTCAGCATTTGTATGTATAACATGAGTGCTTACCGTACGTTCGCCGGCACGTAAGGCAGGATGGTTTTTATGCAGGTGAAGCAATGTTTTATAAAAGTCATTTTTTGCATAACTGCCATTCCATTCAATTACATCTTTATCAAAAAACCCCAGCCGTTTTAGATTGGGCAATTCCTGTCCGCTGTAAATTAGCGGTATGCCATTCCAGGTGAAACTGAATACTGCCAAGGCTTCTGCGGCATCACCGTATTTTTCATACTCCGTTCCATTCCAGGTATTTTCATCGTGGTTGCTGGTGAACCATAAAAATAAATTGTCGTTGCCCGCCATTTTATTGTATTGCTTCAATACATCATCCAGCATTTTTTTATCCTGGCTGCCTTTATAAAATTCTGCTGTTTTGTGCATCCAGCTCCAGGTGTAGCAGGCATCAAATGCCTGGTAATAAGTTGGGTTGTCTATCGGGTCACTTTCTGCCAGCCAAAAAATTGTTTTTATTTTTTCCAGTTCGGTTCTTGCTTCTATCCAAAAATCAAGTGTTACCCAAAAAGCAAGGTCACAGCGGAAACCATCAATGTCACATTCATCAATCCAAAACTGCATGGCGGCAATCATGGCTTTACGCATGTCAGGATTATTATAATCCAGTTCAATGATATCATCCATGCCGCTGGCTTTTTTAAAATCGCCCTCTTCAAATTTATAATATCCGGGATGGCTAACCGTCCACACATGATCCCAACCGGTATGGTTGGCCACCCAATCGAGTATCACTTTAAAACCCATTCCATGAGCAATGGCTACCAATGTTTTAAAATCCTGCAATGTCCCGTATTCAGCGCCCACACTGGTATAATCGCTGCAGGCATACTGGCTGCCAAGACTTCCTTTCCGTTTTTTTTCTGATATAGGTGTAATGGGCATGAACCATAAAGTGGATACACCCATCTGCTTTAACCTTGGCAATTCTTTTGCAAAAGCGTTGATGGTGCCTGCTGCAGAATATTGGCGGAGATTTACTTCATACACATCGGTGTTAAATATCCAATCGGCTTTCTTAAACATTAGCTTCTAATTTTTTCTGTTGCGTTGAACTATTCAAATGTAGTATGGATTTATGAAAAACCACCGTTCTTACAAATAACTTTCAACCAAGTATCTTTGCAATTGTTATAAACAGACAATGAAACAATTTAATGTTCCCTCTACCTACCGCAGCCTGTTGATCAGCGCTATTAAAAACAAGCGGCGGGATCTGGATAAAATGAAAAAAGATTTTACTCCCACCCTGCTGGATTTTGGATCAGTACATATTTATCTTGCCCGGCATTTTGGTTTTTGTTATGGTGTGGAAAATGCCATTGATATTGCTTTTAAAACAGTGGAAGAAAATCCAGGCAAACGTATTTTTTTATTAAGTGAAATGATACATAACCCACAGGTAAATGCCGACCTGCTGGCAAAGGGTGTACAGTTTTTACAGGATACTTATGGTAAAGAAGTGATACCGTTTGATACGCTTACTAAAGATGATGTGGTTATCATTCCTGCCTTTGGCACCACACTGGCCATTGAAGAAAGATTAAACAACATCGGCATACAAACAGAAAAATATAACACCACCTGCCCCTTTGTAGAAAAAGTATGGAACCGCAGTGAACAGATTGCGAAAAAAAATTACACTGTGGTGGTGCATGGCAAACCAACCCATGAAGAAACAAGAGCCACTTTCTCACATGCCGCTTCCAGCACTGCTTCTGTGGTGGTGAATGACATGAAGGAAACCATTGAGCTGGGGAAATATATTAGTGGAGAAAAACCTATTGCCAATTTTTACTTTGAATTTAAAGGCAGGTATTCTGAAAATTTTGATGCGGCAAAAGACCTGCAGCGTATTGGTGTGGTAAACCAAACTACTATGCTCGCAAGCGATACACAAGCCATTGCAGATTATTTAAAACAGGTGATGAAGACAACCTATCAACTGGAAGAAGAAAATATTGAAGAAAGATTTGCCGACACCCGGGATACGCTTTGTTATGCCACCAGCGACAATCAAACTGCCGTGTATGGCATGTTGCAAACAGCAGCCGACCTGGCCATTGTGGTAGGCGGATACAACAGCAGCAACACTTCTCATTTAGTAGAATTGTGTGAAGAAAAACTACCCACCTATTTTATCAACTCGGCAGATAAGATTATTTCAGCTGAATCTATTTTGCATTATAATTTTCACACAAAGGAAGAACTGATCACACACAATTATTTGCCTGAAAATTTACCTGTAAAAATTTTGATCACCAGTGGTGCAAGCTGCCCGGATGCCGTGGTGGAAAATGTGATAGAAAGAATTTTACTTAACAGTGGCACAGAAAAAAATATTGCCAGTATAATGGAAGCTTATTAAGATCATCAGTCAACTTACTATAACAGATTAAAATAAAAATGCCCCAAACAAATGGGGCATTTTTATTTTGTTATTTATCAGTTTAATAATTTTTCACTTTCAGTTCCACTCTCCTGTTTTTAGCCCTGCCTGCGGCAGTTTTATTATCAGCTACCGGGCTTTCATCGCCAAATCCTTCAGCGCTAAGCCGGCCTTCTTTAATGCCTTTTTTAGTAAGGTAAGTTTTTACTGCTTCAGCTCTGGCTTCACTCAATGCTTTGTTTTTAGCAGCATCGCCCTGGTTGTCAGTATATCCACTGATCTCTACTTTATAATCAGCATTGTCTTTTAAAATAGCAGCTACACTATTTAAAGCAGCGGATGATTTAGGTAATAATTTTGCACTGCCGGTAGCAAAGAAAATACTGCCAGCAGCTTTATTTATTTTTTGAATAGTGGCAGCTGCAATTTCAGGACATCCAAAATTAGATGCTACGCCAGCCACAGTCGGGCATTTATCTTCTTCGTCATTGATACCATCTTTATCAGTATCTGACACCGGACAACCCTGGTAACGGGCAACACCAGCAACTGTGGGGCATTTATCATCTTCATCATTGATACCATCTTTATCAGTATCAGGTATTGGGCAGCCGCCATATTTCAGCAATCCTTTTACATCCGGACATTTATCATCTTTGTCAGTAATACCATCTCCATCAGCATCGGGGCAGCCTTTTAATGCAGCAACACCTTTTACATCCGGGCATGCATCTGTTTCATCCGGCACACCATCATTGTCCCTGTCTAAAACTACAGGAGCTGCAGGAGCCGGTGGCAATGCGGCTTTAGGAGCTACATAAGGTTCATCACCACCAATATTTTGGGCAAAGCCCAAAGAATAAAATAAATTATTACCCAACACTTTAGGGCTTAAAGACCATTTGTATTGTGCCTGTAAAAAAAAATAAGTCACGCTGCTGGCATTCAATTGTAAACCAGCTCCCAGTGGAACATAAGCACCAATATGATTGGTATATAAACCCATACCCACACCTGCAGTCAAAAATGGAGCCCACAAATTTTCATCTTTCAAAGGGCGGATATTAATTGTTGGTTCCAATTCCAAACCGATTTCAGTTTTACCGGGAGTATTATAATAAAGAGCACTATAGTCATGAAAAATGCCATTCAGCCTGGTGGAAAAATCAATGAAGGGAGTAAGTCCTTTCCAGTAAGTAAGTGAAACCCCTGCACTCATATCAGCAATAGGAAGTGTAGCGGCATTGCTGTTACTTCCAAAGTTTTTAGGTGCATTAAAATCACTAAGGGTAAATGCGATACCGAATAACTCTGGTTTTTTTTGACCCGGAGCAAAACCAAATTTCTTTGATTTTTGAGCATTCGCAGCAAAGGCTAAAAATATTAATGTAATAAGCAGTGTCAGTTTTTGTTTCATGCACTTTTAAATTAAGTTCTGTAAAAATTAAAGTAAATAATTATTAGTCGCTGCCAATATTTTGGGCAAAGCCGATGGAGTAAAATAAATTATTACCTAAAACTTTTGGGCTTAAAGACCATTTGTATTGCACCTGTAAAAAGAAATAAGTCACGCTGCTGGCGTTTAGCTGTATGCCTGCACCCAGTGGCACATAAGCCCCGATATGATTGGTATATAAACCCATGCCCACACCTGCAGTTAAAAATGGAGCCCACAAATTTTCATCCTTTAACGGGCGGATATTGATGGTTGGTTCCAGTTCCAATCCTATTTCGGTTTTGCCGGGAGTGTTATAATAAAGAGCACTGTAGTCGTGGAAAATGCCATTCAGTTTAGCGGAAAAATCAATAAAGGGTGTAAGGCCTTTCCAGTAAGAAACAGAAACCCCTGCACTCATATCGGCGATAGGGAGTGAAGCAGCGTTGCTATTTTTTGCAAAATTTTTGGGTGCATTAAAATCGCTAAGGTTAAATGCAATACCAAAAAGTTCAGGTTTTTTTTGACCGGGAGCAAAACCAAATTTTTTTGATTTTTGAGCAACTACGGCAAAGGTTAAAAAAGATAAAGTAATAAGCAGAGTCAGTTTTTGTTTCATACGCTTAAAATTAAGTTCACATTAAATGTGGAATTGTTAGTTGTTAGTTTTGTAAAAATAAATTCAAATGTAATGATATTTAGCTATCAGCTGAAATTTGTATTGACAATTTGAAAATGAAATGGCGACAGGCACAAATATTTTACCGCTGTTTCAACATCAGCAATACCTGAATTGCCCTATATTTGCAGCCCAATTGAGGTTTTACTGCTCAGTTGGATAGAATATTAATATTGGACCGGTAGCTCAGTTGGATAGAGCATCAGCCTTCTAAGCTGAGGGTCATTGGTTCGAATCCAATCCGGTTCACTGCATTGGACAAATCGAAAATTGCTTCGGTTTGTCCATTTTTATTTTCGCTGAAACCCTCTCCCATACTGTATATTAGCCGAACGGCTTCATTCAGCCGGGCGGTTCGATAATGGAATCCGTCAAAAGTGAGTTTTTCGGGATATATCGAACCAATTATTTCCCTCTTGTTTTCATTATTGGCATTTTCATACAACTTATCAAGTGATGTAAGTGTGGCTATAGCTTTATTCAGTAAGGGTTCTATGCTATTACTTTCTTTAGAAAGCTCCATTAATTTTGATTCTAAACTGGTTATTTTCTTTTCATAGTCAGATTTTATCAACCTGTATTCAGAAGGTTCTATTTCGTTTGTCAAAAGCAATCTACGGGCATTTGCAAGCTCATTACTGGCTTTTTCCAAGGCTTCTTTTACCAGCTTTACATCTTCCCTTTGCGATTTAGTTTTTGATTTAAACTCTTCTTGTATCACTAATTTGTAAACCTCACTCATGCCAGGTTTGGGTACGAGCTTTTTAGTTCTTTCGAGAATAATT
>JANLQY010000077.1:0-17903 GCA_031368105.1 Chitinophagaceae bacterium | reverse complement strand
TTTGCCATTGAAAGTTGCTTGAAAAGTGGTGGGGTTTTGTCATTCCACTACTATCGGGCAACTTTCTTTTTTACACAACTTTAGTTCTCAACTTATACACATAAGAACTTTTAAATAATTAACTCAAACAGCTTCTTAAATCCTTTAATTGCTTTCATAATTGAAAATTTAGGTTAAATAAAATATTACTAAAAGAAATGAACTTTTAAAAAAGGTGTGGTATCTACCAATGTAAGCAGGTATTTAATCAGGATGATTGAGTTGAACGGATAATCGTAAAGGATATTCAGTTTTACTAACAAATAGTAACAGCACATTGATGTAAGCTATATTACCCTCCAGTACAAGCAAGCATAAAAGTTATTGTATTTCAGAAAAAAGTTGGTGCCCTTTAAAGAATTAACAGTAACATTTTGGTACAGAGAAAGTAAAAATCAGGAACGGAGAATAGGGTCAGTAAGTATTGGATTTATCAAAACTGTATTTCATTTACTAAAGTACAAATATTTATAACAGTTACAAATGTTTTTCTATTATTTTAAAAATAAGTTAGTAAATGGCTAAAATATTTTGCTGCGTAACTCTTTCCTAGTAACAGTAGTGTAGAACTGCCTCTACGCTTTCTGAAAAAAAATGATTTCTTCATCGAGGTTCAGGTATGGATGCCGTGCTTTTAGTTCTGTTGTTTTTTGCAGGTGGATTTGCAAAAAAAATTTGTGCTGTTCAGAAGTTGGGTTAAAGGGTTTGTGATTTTTTGCTGCATTAATAATATTAATTTCCTTCATCAGTTCTTTCGATTGGTCATCAATGCAGGTGGCAATAAATTTCTCCCATACATAATTGGTAGCTGCATAATTGGGGTGTACCATATCTTCTGCATAAAAACGGTAATCCCTTAAATCATCAATCACCAGTTCGTAAGCTGGGAAATAAAACAGCCGTTCATCTGCATCTGTCAATTGATGAATTGCCTGTATCAAAACCGCTTTGCTGCGGTTATTTTCTACAAAGCCATCCCTTAAATGACGTACAGGGCTGATAGTGAAAATAATTTTTACCTCCGGGTTAAAAGTAAAAACTTTATCCAGCAAGGTTTTGAATGAAGCAACTATTTCTGCCGGAGTTAATAATTTTTTATTGAATTTATCTGTCGGCACTTTGTGGCAATTGGCAACTACTTCATTGTTTTCCAATTCATATACAAATGCAGAACCAACAGTAATTAAAACCCAGTTGGCTGTTCTCAAAAACTGCTGTGCTGCCTGCTGCGACTGGTTGATTAGTTGCAGGCACTTATATTTATCTGGGTGAGAAAAACGGCTGTGATGTTCCCAACTGTTCCAGCTTTCGTTCTGATAAAACAAATCAGCTTCTGTGTATTGTTTGTTTTCAATGTAAGAATCTACCGACTTTACAATGCTGACCGGATTAAATAAAATACCATTGGGATTTTCCAGCACTTCAAACTTTAACTGCTTTAATTTACTGCCCATATTTTCTGTAAAGCAGGAGCCAATCAGCAACAGTTTTTCCTGGTGATTTATTTGCTTTGAAAATACTTTTGGAGTAAACGCTAATCTAAATTCCATTACACTAATTAAAAGACTATACAAATATTTCCATTGCCATCCTGCTGCATTCTTTCAGTGCTTCCCTGTCAAGATTTTCAATCATCCCCTGCTGATTAAAATATGGTATCATCAGCTCCGTATCCATATTGCCTACCAGTTCATCATCAGCCATTGGGCAGCCTCCAATTCCTTTCAAGGTACCATCAAATCTTTTGCACCCGGCGTTTAATGCAGCATCCACTTTTTGTTTCCAGTTAGCACTGGTGCTGTGCAGGTGTACGCCTATTTCTGTGTTACCGTACTTTGGTATCAGCACATCAAGGATGGATGAAACCTGTGCTGCTGTTGCCAGCCCAACAGTATCTGCCATTGAAATAATTTCAATATCCATCTGCACCATTTTATCCACCCATTTCATTACAATGGCTTCGTTGTATTCATCCCCATAAGGATTGCCAAAGCCCATTGAAATATAAACCACTAACTTTTTCTGGTTCCTGATACACAAGTTTTGAATCTCCTCTACCCTTTCCAAAGATACTTCCATACTGCTGTTGGTATTCCGAAGTTGAAAAGTAGTTGATACAGAAAAGGGAAAGCCCAGGTATGTTATTGCATCATGCAGCACCGCTTCTTCTGCACCACGAACATTGGCAACAATTGCCAGCAATTTACTTTTCGACTTATCCAATTCCAACCCTTTCAACACATCAACCGTATCCGCCATTTGGGGTATTGCTTTGGGTGATACAAAACTTCCAAAGTCAATTGTATCAAACCCTACCTGCAGCAAAGCATTGATGTAAGCAATCTTTTTTGCTGTTGGTATAAAATGTTTCCATCCCTGCATGGCATCACGGGGACATTCTATCAATTTAATTGTATTGGTTGTTTTCAAATGAAACTTTTGTATGCTGCAAATTATCAAAAAAAAAGCAGCATATCTTTAATATGCTGCTCCTTAAATTTATTCTTTCAAATTATTCAGCTGCTGTTATTTTCTTTTCATAAGCCGCCATCTTAGCAGCATCTTTTTTTACTTCATAAATATTTTTTAAAATCCCCAAAGCCTGTTTGAAATTAATTTTTTCAGAACTCTTTGGCTTTGTTAAACCAGCAAAGATGGTTTCTACAGCTTCTGCATAAGGGATCGCCGCATCCATTGTTTTTAACGACTCTGCGTTTAATGCTTTTTTCTTTTTTAAGTCATCTGGCTTGGGACTATGCAGCTTTCTTGCTTCATCTGCTATATCAATAGAATTATTGTATAAAAAATTAGCCAGTAAAAAATTGGCATCCAGCGTTGATTTTACTGCTATGGTTTTTTTCATCGTTTCCACCAACTTGGCCTTGTATTCACTTGTATTGGCATTTTTCATTTCATCACCATAAATATAATGGTACAATTCCACTCCATAGTTGTAAGGCAAAGTATAACTATCCGGGTGCTTTACCATCAGTTCTTCATACTTTTGAAATACAGCCGGTTTTACTAAGCCTTCTACCGCTTCTTCAATTTCCAGCGCCATCCAGTACTCCTCATTCTTAGGAAATAATTTTCTCCCCTTACTTAATATATCCGCAAAAGCAGTCCTGTCTTTTTTTGATTTATAATATTCAGCCTGCGCCTGGTAAGCATCTATATATTGAATATCAGAAACACCTGCGTCAGTTAATTTTTTATAATACTCAGCCGCTTCATCTGCCTTTTTTATTTCGCCTGCTGTAATGGCTATATACAATACCAGTGTAGTGTCTAATGCAGAGAATTTAAAGCCATTATTACCGGTAATATTATTGGCTACAATATAATCATGTACTGCCAGTGCCTTTTTAAAATTATCATTAGCAGCAGCTACATTTTTATCAGTATATGCCTTTACGCCAAGGTCAGAATAGTAGCCTGCGTATAAATCAAAAAAAGACCCGTTGTTTTGATCTTGCAGCAGTTCGGCCTTTGCATCCATCTCCCTGTATTTCTTTAGCGCATCAAATGCAACTGCTTTTAATTCGCCGTTCTGTTCTACTGTTTTCGCAGGATCTTTAGATAATTGATTATAGATATATCCTTTATAAAACCAGCCTTCTGGCTTTTTCGCATTCTTCTCAACCGTTAAAAATTTATCCACTACATCTTTTGCTTTGGCAGCCTGCGCTTTATCAGCCTGCATTAAAAAAGCGAACTTTTTAACTTCGTCGATATCCTGTGCTGTTACAATATTTACCGCTATTGCAAGCAGCGTTATTAAAGAAAACTTCTTCATTTCATATAAATTTTAGTCGTTAAAGATATTAGTTTGTTTGTAATTTAAAAGGAAATCCACTATAATTTTCATAAACCATGCCATAATGGGAACCTAGTAAAATTACCTGACAAAAATAACAATATCTTCCATCTTAATAATGCCTCGCTGTATCCTACATTTGCAGTGAATGATTTCTCAAAACAGCATACAACAAATACTTAGCCGGATCGATATTATCGAGATTGTGGGCTCGTATGTAAAATTGAAAAAAAGGGGCACCAATTACATTGGCCTCTGCCCTTTTCACAATGAGAAATCACCTTCCTTTACCGTATCGCCTGCCAAAGAAATTTACAAATGTTTTGGCTGCGGCAAAAGTGGCAACAGCATTGGCTTTTTAATGGAGCTGGAAAAATACAGCTATGTAGAAGCCCTGCGCTGGCTGGCCAACAAATACAATGTAGAGCTTGAAGAAACAGAAACCAGCCCGGAACAAAAACTGGTACAGCAAAGTGCCGACAGCCTGTACATCATCAACAATTTTGCACAAAAATTTTTCAGTGATTATTTATTAAATACAGAAGAAGGCAGGGATGTAGGGCTGAGTTATTTAAAACACCGGGGCTTTAATGAAGAGATCATAAAAAAATTTCAGATCGGTTTTAATCCGGAAGGAAGAGATGGCTTTACCACTGCTGCACTGAATGCACAATACAATATTGAACTGCTGCAAAAAAGCGGGCTGGTAACTGTAAGAGATGAAAAGCCAATGGATAATTATCGTGGCAGAATCATTTTTCCAATTCACAATCAAAGTGGAAAAGTATTGGGCTTTGGTGCCAGGATATTAAAAACAAATGACAAAGCTCCGAAGTATATCAACACACCGGAAAATGAAATTTATGTAAAAAGTAAAATTTTATACGGCAGTTATTTTGCCCGGCAGGCCATTGATAAAGCAGATGAATGTTTGCTGGTGGAAGGCTATACAGATGTGGTATCGCTGCACCAGGCAGGCATTGAAAATGTGGTGGCCAGTGGTGGCACATCGCTTACGCCAGATCAACTGAGGCTGGTAAAAAAATACACCGACAATCTCACTATTATTTATGATGGCGACCCTGCCGGCATTAAAGCAGCACTTCGTGGCATGGACCTGGCTTTTGAAGCCAGCCTGAATGTAAAGCTGGTGCTGATACCGGATAATGAAGATCCCGACAGTTATGTAAATAAAGTGGGTGCTGCAGCATTCCGTGATTTTATTGCTGCCAACAAAAAAGATTTTATCCTGTTTCAGTTAGGGGTATCATTAAAAGATGCCGGTGTTGATTCTACAAAAAAATCTGCCTTGGTAAACCAGGTGGCGGAAACCATTTCCAAGATCAACAAAGCAGAAGATTTTACCAGGCAGCAGGATTACATAAAGCAGTGTGCTGAATTATTAAAGATTGAAGAAGGCGGCCTTCATGCCCTGGTAAATAAATTTATCAGGGAAAGAATCAGCAAAGAAGAAAGCAAACAAAGCCGGGATGAAGCCAATGATGCTTACAATCAAAGCCAACAGCCTTTTGAAATAGAAGAAGATGTATTGGTACTGCTGAATAAAGATGAGCTGCATGAAAAAGCGATGGTAAGAAGTTTACTTGAATTTGGACTGAAACAATGGGACGAACAGCAACGGGTAGCCGATCATATTTTTTCTGAAATTGAAATAAACAACCTGGAAGAATTGATTGATAATAAAAACCTGGTGGCTATAATGAAAGCGTACAAGACATTGTACGATGAAGGTCTTGAACCAACAGTCAAAACTTTCCTGTACCACCAAAATTTAGAAATGGGTTCACTGGTAGTAAACATCATGGATTACAATTCTGAGATCAGCCCCAACTGGAAAGAATTTTATGAAGGCAAAATTTTCAGCCGGGAAGACCTGTACCTGGATGAAGTTTTTTCTACTTTGAATTATTTAAAGCTAAGAAAGATAAAACGCATGATGGATGAAAACCAGCGTGACCTTGAGAAAAGCCATAATGCAGAAGAGCAATTGATGTTGCTACAGGTACATCAGCATCTTAAAAAAGCAGAGATAGAACTGACACAAAAAATTGGTACAGTAATATTCAGGTAAAAAAGACAAATTTTTTATTTATATTTCAACATGCAGAAACGCTATCCCAAACAACTTTCTTACGGAGCCAATAATGCCGTGATTGCTTTGAATGAAAAGGAAGCTGCAAAAATATTTTCCAGCGATACCCGGAGTGATGTTGGCTCTGAAGCGGAGAAAATGAAGTTTGCAAATGAAGTAAACGATTTGGTTGTAAAATTCATCCGGCTTGATTTTGACGAAAAGAATAACTGGGATATGCTTGTAATGGAACGTATTTATGCAATAGATTTTAGAAGTTACGAAATAGAAAAAAGGGAGCTATGGATAAATATTTTTGAAGATGAATTAAAGCAACTGCATAAAGCCGGTTTTGTGCACAGGGATTTAAGAAGGCCGTCTGATTTGCCTGGAGATAGATTTGACAATATACTGCTAACCCCGACAGGACTGCGTTTGATTGATGTTGGTATTTCTGCTTTACAAAAAAATACAGGCGATAAACTCTTCACTAAATTTGCAGCAATAGAATTACAGGAACTGGAAGTATTTAAAACTTTCTTTTTATCCCGCTAAAGAATAAACAACTTTAACCCTTCCGGCTTTTTTGTCTTATACAGTTTCCCCCTATTCGGTATTGCAAAAGGGGCATTGGTATAGTAATTAGTTTTTAAATTGCAAGACCAACAAAGGCGAAAATTACTGTAGTGCATAGATGTACAAATCCTGAGTTGCAAACTCAGGATAGCTATTGAACATTTTATCATTGTTCATCAAGGATGCAGGCAACTCTACGGATAGCAGGGGACGGAGTTAACCATAGAATGGATACAATTAAGGCAATAAAAAAGAGTACAAATCAAAAAATAAAAATATGAATAAGAGAGGATTTAATTTTATAATTATAAGTAGTTTATTGGCTTGCATTTTTTTGGAGTTATTTAGTTGTAATGATAAAAAAAATAGCACAGCAATTTATCAAGATAGAAAAGATGTATCCTTATACAAGGGATATTACTCAGCTATCCTTAGTGTTAAATAATCAATATTTTCGCCTTTAAACTTTACAATAAAAAAGGAGCAAGAAATTAATCTTGCTCCTTTTACTATCATTAGCTCTATTGCTTATTCTTCTTCATCAAAACTCATTGCTTCTTTTGTTGTCATCAGCAATTCGTATTCTTCTTTGCTGCCTACGATCATATTTTCAAACTCACGTAAGCCTGTACCTGCAGGTATTGGGTGACCGGTAATAACGTTCTCTTTCAAGCCCATCATAAAATCGGTCTTGCCTTGTATTGCAGCGGAGCTTAACACTTTGGTAGTTTCCTGGAACGATGCAGCAGATATCCAGCTTTGTGTACCCAACGATGCTTTGGTAATACCCAACAACAATGGCGAAGACGTTGCAGGACTTGCATCCCTGTATTCAACCAGCTTCTTGTCTGCCCTTCTCAGTATAGAGTTTTCTTCCCTTACATCACGAAGCGTAACAATCTGACCAGTTTTTAATTTAGCACTTTCGCCATGTTCAGTAACTACCTTTTTGTCAAAGATGTTATCGTTTTCTGTGTTAAATTCTAATTTATCTTCTGTATCACCTTCTAAGAATATGGTATCACCAGCATCTTCAATAGTAACCTTACGCATCATCTGGCGAACAATTACTTCTACATGTTTATCATTGATTCTTACACCCTGTAAACGGTAAACTTCCTGTATCTCGTTTACAACATACTCCTGTACTGCAAACGGACCTTTAATAGAAAGAATATCTGCCGGTGCAATCTGGCCATCACTCAAGGCAGCTCCTGCTTTTACAAAGTCACCATCCTGAACCAATATCTGGCGTGTTAGTGGAACTAAGTATTTTCTTACAACACCATCTTTTGCTTCTACAATGATTTCCCTGTTACCACGTTTGATATTTCCGAAAGCAACCACACCATCAATTTCACAAACTACTGCAGGGTTACCCGGATTCCTTGCTTCAAACAATTCAGTTACCCTTGGCAAACCTCCCGTGATATCTTTCAATTTGCTTAATACCCTTGGAATTTTCACCATTACCTGCCCACTTCTCACTGCATCACCTTCTTCCACCACAATATGGCTTCCTACTGGCAAGTTATAATTCTTATGTTCTTTGCCTTCAATGATAATAGCCGGTAATTTGGTCTTATCTTTTGTTTCAATTACCACTTTCTCTTTATGGCCTGTTTGTTCATCTGCTTCTTCACGAACGGTAACACCTTCAATTACCGCATCAAACTTAACCGTACCAACAATTTCAGAAACGATTACGTTGTTGAACGGATCCCAGGTACAAATGGTATCGCCTTTGGTAACCTTTTGGCCATCCTTTACATTTAAGGTAGCTCCGTAAGGAACGTTGTTAGTAATTAATAAACGGTCGTTCTTAACATCCATGATCCTTACCTCACCGGTACGTCCGATAACAACATGTATTTTTTTACCTTCATTATCTTCTGTTGCCACTGTACGCAATCCATCAAACTGGATAGTACCATCAAACCTTGCAGGCATAGTAGATTCTACCGAAGCAGAACCGGCCACACCACCCACGTGGAAAGTACGAAGCGTCAACTGTGTACCGGGCTCACCAATTGATTGAGCTGCGATGATACCTACTGCATCACCTTTCTGTGCCAGGTATCCTGTTGCCAGATTTTTGCCATAACATTTTACACAAACACCTCTCTTGCTTTCGCAAGTCAATACCGAACGTATTTCAACAGACTCTAATCCGCTTTCTTCAATTTTTTGTGCCTCATCCTGTGTAATTTCTTCGCCGGCTTTTACCAGTAATTCTTCCGTTACCGGATGGAATACATCATGCAAAGAAGTACGTCCTTCAATCCTGTCGCTTAATGGTTCTATAATATCTTCGTTATCTTTTAAAGCTGAAGTAGCAATACCACGAAGGGTTCCACAATCTTCATCTTTGATTACCACATCCTGTGCAACGTCCACCAGCCTACGTGTTAAGTAGCCGGCATCTGCTGTTTTCAGAGCCGTATCCGCCAAACCTTTACGGGCACCATGCGTAGAGATAAAGTATTCCAATACATTCAATCCATCTTTAAAGTTGGACAAGATTGGATTTTCAATAATCTCACTTCCTGATGAACCGGATTTACGAGGCTTAGCCATCAATCCCCTGATACCGGCCAGCTGTTTGATCTGTTGTTTACTACCCCTTGCTCCCGAATCAAGCATCATGTACACAGAGTTGAAACCCTGTTTATCTGCTGCCAGCTCTTTAATAAGTGTCTCTGTAATCCTTGTATCCACACGGCTCCAGATATCCACTGTTTGGTTGTAACGTTCGTTATTGGTGATTAAACCCATATTGTAGTTTTCCCAAACCTCATCTACTTCTACGGTAGCATTGTCAATCAACTGTTGTTTTACATCCGGAATAATCAGGTCATTAATGTTGAACGACAATCCACCACGGAATGCCATACGGTATCCCAATGTTTTGATATCATCCAGGAATTTGGCAGTAATAGGTACGTTAGTCCATTTAATAATGTCACCAATAATTTCCCTTAAAGATTTTTTGGTTAACAAGGCATTGATAAAACCTACAGTTTTAGGAACATGCTGGTTGAATAAAACCCTTCCAACTGTAGTCTCAATTAATTTATAAGTTAAGCTGCCATCTTCGTTTCTGAAGTTTGCTTTTACCCTAATGTGTGCATGAAGATCAAGTTGCTGTTCATTGTATGCAATGATTACTTCTTCTGCAGAATAAAATGCTTTTCCTTCGCCTTTTACTTTTTCGGTATCAGTTGATTTTTTACCCTTGGTGATGTAATATAATCCAAGTACCATGTCCTGTGAAGGAAGGGTGATTGGTGTACCATTTTGGGGATTTAAAATGTTGTGAGAAGAAAGCATTAATAACTGGGCTTCCAGGATAGCAGCGTTGCTCAAAGGAACGTGAACGGCCATCTGATCACCATCAAAATCCGCATTGAAGGCTGTTGTTACCAACGGGTGCAACTGGATCGCTTTACCTTCAATCAATTTTGGCTGGAATGCCTGTATTGACAGACGGTGAAGCGTTGGAGCCCTGTTCAACATTACAGGATGGCCTTTCAAAATATTTTCTAAAATATCCCAAATAACAGCTTCTTTTTTGTCTACCAGTTTACGGGCAGACTTCACTGTTTTTACAATACCTCTTTCAATTAATTTACGAATGATAAATGGCTTGAACAATTCAGCCGCCATATCTTTTGGTAAACCGCACTCATGCATTTTCAATTCTGGTCCTACTACAATTACAGAACGACCTGAATAATCCACACGTTTACCCAACAGGTTCTGACGGAAACGGCCTTGCTTACCTTTCAGTACATCGCTCAATGATTTCAATGCACGACCACCTTCCGCTTTTACAGCATTTGATTTACGGCTGTTATCAAACAGTGAATCGATCGCTTCCTGCAGCATCCTTTTTTCATTACGTAGGATAACTTCAGGTGCTTTAATTTCCAATAATCTTTTCAACCGGTTATTACGGATAATAACACGACGGTACAAATCATTCAGATCAGAAGAAGCAAAACGGCCACCATCCAATGGAACCAATGGACGTAATTCTGGTGGAATAACCGGTATGTATTGCATTACCATCCATTCAGGACGGTTGTTGATTCTTGTATTTGCATCACGGAAACTTTCTACTACGCTTAAACGCTTTAGAGCATCTGCTTTACGTTGCTGTGAAGTTTCACTTGCAGCGGCATTACGCAAATCAAAAGATAATTGATCCAAATCGATGCGTTGCAATAAATCATGCACTGCTTCAGCACCCATCTTGGCAATGAATTTATTTGGATCTTCATCTGACAGATGTTGGTTATCTTTCGGCAAAGTATCCAGAATATCGAGGTATTCTTCTTCAGTCAACAGGTCTCCAAAGTTTTGTCCTTTGTCTGCACGGATACCAGAATTGATTACCACAAAACGCTCGTAGTAAACAATGGTTTCTAATTTCTTAGAACTCATACCCAGCAAATAACCAATTTTATTTGGCAAAGACTTAAAGTACCAAATGTGTACCACAGGCACCACCAATTTGATGTGGCCCATTCTTTCACGACGCACTTTCTTTTCTGTTACTTCTACACCGCAACGGTCACACACAATTCCTTTGTAACGGATACGCTTATACTTTCCGCAGGCACATTCATAATCTTTTACCGGGCCAAAAATTCTTTCGCAAAACAAGCCATCTCTTTCAGGTTTGTAAGTACGATAGTTAATGGTCTCAGGTTTCAACACTTCGCCAAAGCTTTTTTCCAGGATGCTATCCGGTGAAGCTAAACCAATAGTGATTTGTGAAAAGGTTGGCCTAGGACGATTTTCTTTTTTGAATGCCATATTTATTAAAATTGATTTTCGGCCTCCCTAAATTCCTCCGAAGGAGAAACTTAAACAAACCCTGATTTTTTAAATTTCTTTTTACTATTAAACAGCGAATGATAAAATACTTAAAACAACTTTGAATTTTGAGTTCTTCTTAAGCCCCTCCTTTGGAGGGGTTGGGGAGGCTTCTTATTCAAAGTTCAGATCTAAACCAAGTCCTCTTAATTCATGCACCAATACATTGAATGATTCAGGAATACCCGGCCTTGGAATATTTTCACCCTTTACTATTGCTTCGTAAGTTTTAGCCCTTCCGATGATGTCATCAGATTTAAGCGTCAACAATTCCTGCAATATGTTGGATGCACCATATGCCTCCAGTGCCCAAACCTCCATCTCACCAAAACGCTGACCACCGAACTGGGCTTTACCACCCAATGGTTGCTGTGTGATAAGAGAGTATGGTCCGATTGAACGGGCATGCATCTTATCATCCACCATGTGGTGAAGTTTAATTACATAGATAATACCAACCGTTGCTTTCTGATCAAAACGATCACCTGTTTCACCGTCATACAAATAAGTATGGCCAAATGTTGGTAAACCGGCCTTGTCAATATAACCGGCAATTTCATCTACGCTGGCACCATCAAAAATCGGGGTGGCAAATTTGCAACCTAACTTTTCACCGGCCCAGCCCAATACAGTTTCGTAAATCTGTCCCAGGTTCATACGACTTGGTACACCCAATGGATTCAGTACGATATCAACCGGAGTTCCATCTTCTAAGAATGGCATATCCTCGGCACGTACAATTTTAGCAACAATACCTTTATTACCGTGTCGACCCGCCATCTTATCTCCCACTTTCAGCTTACGTTTTACAGCTAAGTAAACTTTGGCCAATTTCAATACACCTGCAGGTAACTCATCACCAATACTGATGTTAAATTTCTCTCTTTTATAGCGTCCTAATTCTTCGTTGAACTTAATGCTGTAGTTATGCAACAACACATTGATCAACTCATCCACTTTTGCATCACCTGTCCATCCCAAAGGATTTACATTTAGGTAATCAATATTAGATAAATTCTTTTGATTGAATTTGGCTCCTTTACCAATGAGCATTTCTCCAAAATTGTTGCTAACTCCTGATGATGCTTTTTCTTTCAATAAAGTTTGTAACTTATTGGTAAGCATTTCCAAAAGATCAATTTCATTTTTCTCATGCACTTTCTCAATCTTATCCAAACTAGCTTTTTCCCTTACTTTGGCATTCTTATCTTTCTTAGCACGCTGGAACAATTTTTTGTTGATAACAACACCTTCTGTTCCACTTGGCGCTTTTAATGAGGCATCTTTTGCATCACCAGCTTTATCACCAAAGATGGCACGTAACAACTTCTCTTCAGGAGTTGGATCGCTTTCACCTTTTGGGGTAATTTTACCAATGATGATATCGCCTTCTTTAATGTGTGCACCAACACGGATGATACCATTCTGATCCAAATCTTTAGTAGCTTCTTCACTTACATTAGGAATATCTGGTGTCAATTCTTCTTCACCCAATTTAGTATCCCTAACTTCAGTTTCAAACTCACTGATATGAATAGAAGTAAATAAATCTTCTTTGACCACCTTTTCTGATATCACAATCGCATCTTCAAAGTTGTATCCTTTCCATGGCATGAACGCCACTTTAAGGTTACGGCCAAGAGCCAATTCACCACCCTTAGTTGCATAACCTTCAGTTAAGAAATCGCCTTCTGTAACTTTCTGTCCTTTTACTACAGCAGGACGAAGATTGATACAAGTTTCCTGATTGGTCCGGATAAATTTGGTGATCTTATAAATTTTCAAATCTTCTTCGAAACTAACCAGCTGCTGCATTTCACTTCTATTGTAGCGAACATGTATTTCATTAGCATCTACGTATTCCACCACACCAGTGCCTTCGGCATGTAATTGAATCCTTGCATCACGGGCAGCTTTTCCTTCAAGCCCTGTACCTACAATTGGCGGATCCAGGCGGATTAATGGAACAGCCTGACGTTGCATGTTCGATCCCATCAAAGCCCTGTTGGCATCATCATGCTCAAGGAACGGAATCATAGAAGCACTCAAACCTACAATCTGGTTTGGAGCCACATCCATGTACTCTACTTCATGTTTATCTAAAATTGGAAAATCACCTGTTTGACGGCTCTTAATTTTATCTTCTACAAAATTTCCTTTCTCATCCATTGGCACGTTAGCCTGTGCAATCTTAGCTGTATCTTCTTCTTCAGCGCTCAGAAAGGTGATTTTCTTCATGTCTGCCTTACCATCATTTACTTTATGGTAAGGAGTTTCAATAAAGCCCATTTCATTAATTTTGGCATGCACACAAAGTGTGGATATCAAACCAATGTTTGGCCCCTCTGGAGTTTCAATAGTACACAAACGGCCGTAGTGAGAATAATGAACGTCACGAACCTCAAAACCTGCCCTTTCCCGACTAAGACCTCCCGGTCCAAGTGCGGAGATACGACGCTTATGCGTTATCTCACTTAAAGGATTGGTTTGATCTAAAAACTGCGATAACTGCGATGTACCAAAGAATGAGTTAATAACACTGGAAAGAGTTCGAGCATTTATTAAATCAACCGGTGTAAACACCTCATTATCACGAACATTCATTCTTTCACGGATAGTACGAGCCATACGTGCCAAACCTACACCAAACTGAGCATATAATTGCTCACCTACTGTACGAACACGACGGTTACTTAAGTGATCAATATCATCCACTTCGCTTTTACCATTGGTTAATTGTACCAATGTTTTTATAATTGCAATAATATCGTCTTTCGTTAATACTTTCTTTTCTATCGGGAAATTCAGTCCCAGGCGACGGTTAATTTTATAGCGGCCCACTTCACCTAAATCATAACGCTTATCACTGAAGAACAACTTGTCAATAATACCACGTGCAGTTTCATTATCTGGGGCATCAGCACCACGAAGCTGGCGGTAAATATGCTGCACCGCTTCCAATTCACTGTTAGAAGTATCTTTATTTAAAGTGTTGTAAATAATAGCATAATCACCACTTACCTCTTCTTTTTGTACAAATACACTTTTCACATCCATATCAGCTATCATAGCAATATTGCTTTCATCTAACACAGTATCTCTTTCTAAAACAATCTCGTTTCTTTCAAGGCTTACGACTTCACCGGTATCTTCATCCACAAAATCTTCTACCCAAGTACGGAGTACACGGGCAGCAAGACGTTTGCCTACATATTTCTGTAAAGATTTCTTGTCAACTTTTACTTCATCCGCCATTCCGAATAATTCCAAAATGTCTTTATCTGTTTCAAAACCGATAGAACGCAACAAAGTGGTTACAGGAAATTTTTTCTTACGGTCAATGTAAGCATACATTACATTATTAATATCTGTAGCAAATTCCATCCAGGCTCCTTTGAAAGGAATAACCCTTGCAGAGTAAATTTTGGTTCCGTTCGGGTGAACTGATTGACCAAAGAATACACCAGGTGAACGGTGCAACTGACTTACTACTACCCTTTCTGCACCATTGATAACAAAAGTGCCACGGGGAGTCATGTAAGGGATATTTCCCAGGAATACATCCTGAACAATTGTTTGAAAATCCACATGCTCTTCATCATTGCAGCTCAACCTGAGTTTTGCTTTTAATGGAACA
The DNA here is from genome assembly GCA_031368105.1 of Chitinophagaceae bacterium. Classification (GTDB taxonomy): domain Bacteria; phylum Bacteroidota; class Bacteroidia; order Chitinophagales; family Chitinophagaceae; genus Ferruginibacter. The sequence continues at coordinate 2,861 of JANLQY010000077.1, read as the reverse complement.
GCATAGGTCAATCCCCTTTCAATACACTCATCAATGGTGTAGCGTGGAGGATCCACAAAATAGTCCAAAAATTCCAGCACAAAGATGTTCCTTGTATCAGTGATAGGAAAATTTTCCTTAAATACACGGAACAGCCCTTCGTTGTTACGCTTATCCGGCGTAGTTTCTAACTGAAAATAATCTTTGAATGACTGGATTTGGATACCGAGTAAATCGGGTGTTTCCGCCAAGAGTTCAACTTTTCCAAAATTGATACGCTGAGCGGCGGGTGATTTAGTTGCAGACATATTTGTTTTTAAAACGTTTTAATGCTGAGAAGGTGCTTTAATTTTACCGGAACAAATTAATGCCACTATGGCTAAATTAAAGGATGGCAAAGGTAGTAATTAAAATTTAATAATTGAAATACTTCAATTGATTTTTTTGTATTTTGGTTTGATTTTTGATAAATCTGCGATTTTATTTACAAACAACTGGTTTTCAACCTAATTTTTTCTACTTATTTTTTATTTACTCCTGCACAGTTTTTATTATTCTTCGAGATTTTACCAGTAACCATTCCAAAAAACTATTACTGTGGAATTTTTCCTTTTTTGGGATAAAAAATGATTTACAACCAGAGTTAACACAATTAAGCAACTATTATTTCGTTATAACATAGTTAGAAAGGTTTTCCTTTATAATTCCTTCATTTGATAATCATACATTTGTCGATTTTATAAAGAAGAGGAACAACAAATCCAAGCAAACATGAAAAAGGTACTAACGCTCTTACTACTTGTAATAGCATTTACTCACACAACTACAAAGGCTCAATGCCCCCCTGGTGCTTTTGCCTATCAAAGCCTTTATCCACAATGCACAAGCGGCTGTGGCGTACTACTATTAGGCTGGCCAGAAGGAGTACTGGTAAATATTTACGGCGGCACACCTTTAGCAATTATTACAAGTACCACTATATCTGGTACATTAGGCGGTGGTGGAACAGGAGATGCTTTTACCTGTGTGCCCTGCAATACCCCTTTAGTTTATGCTTCTGCTACACCTGGAGCAACTGGTGGTTGTGTAATTGCAACGATTGGAATAGTCCCGGTTAAAATAACTAGTTTTTCTGCTGCTTCATCTGGAGTTGGCAACAACATTTTAAAATGGTCAACCTCTCTTGAAACTGGAATTGTAAAATATAGTGTGCAAAAAAGTGAGAACGGAAGAGATTACAGAGACATTACAATCATCAATGGCACCCAACTTCCCCTAAACAATAACTATTCTTTTAATGACCATAATTCAAGAAGTGTTTCCAATTTTTACAGGATCAAAGTACTTGAGATTTCAGGAAATATTTTTTACTCGGAAACTGTACTGGTAAAAAACGATAATAGCTTTGGATTTAGTGTTTATCCTAATCCGGCCGTAAACGAATTTAAATTAAACCTACCGACTAAATTTTTACCCGCCATTATTGAAATTATTAATGCTCAGGGTAAATTGATTTATACAGAAAAAATTAACCAGGCTACCAGTATATTTAACAAATCTTTGCCTAAAGGAATTTATGCTGTAAAAGTAACCGGTAGTAATAATGCAACTGTAACGCAGCGATTGATAAAAAACTAAAAGCATTTAAAATATTAAAAAGCATCCGCTAATAACGGATGCTTTTTTCGTATTTATTTTGCTCACAAAATTTGGTTTTGTATCTACTTATTTCAGTATGTCCGAGTATATTAAATGAAAAAGCCATCCACTGGATAGAGGATGGCTTAAAAGTTATTTCATTAAAATTAATTAAGCAATTTCAACGTCAGCACCTGCTTCAGTCAATTTAGCTTTCAAATCATCAGCAGTTGCTTTATCCACTCCTTCTTTCAAAGGTTTAGGAGCGCCATCTACTAAATCTTTAGCTTCTTTCAATCCCAAGCCAGTTAATTCTTTAACGATTTTTACAACTGCTAATTTATTAGGACCAGCAGCTTTCAAAATTACGTTGAAAGATGTTTTTTCTTCTACTACAGCAGCTTCGCCACCACTAGCACTTACTACAACTGCCGCTGCAGCAGGTTCGATACCGTACTCTGATTTTAAGAAATCTGCTAAGTCTTGTACTTCTTTTACTGTTAAGCTTACTAAGTTTTCAGCTAATGCTTTTACGTCTGCCATGATGTTTAAATTTTTTCCACCTTCATTGTTTACACTCCGGCGGAGATTATTAAAAAAATTTGTTTTTGCCTTTGTATTACCATCCGGCCAGGTATTATTAATTGTTGATTAATCTCGCTAATTATTCTGCAGCCGATGCATCTGCTGCCGGAGCTTCAGGTGTCGCTACTGCTTCCGCAGCTGGTGCAACAACTTCCGCAACTGGCACTGCCACTTCTGCAACAACAGCTTTGGCTCCATCTTTGTTTTGCAAAGCTCCCAATACACGTTGTATTGGTGAGTTCAACAAGCCAATGATTTCACCAATCAATTCATTCTTGGTTTTGATTTTTGTAAGTGCCGCCAATTGATTGTCGCCTACAAATACATCACCATTAATGAAAGCTGCTTTCAGCTCAGGCTTTTCGCCTTTGCTTGCTTTACGGAAACCTGCTAAAATTAAGGCTGGTTCTTTAGGATTTTCGCTAAACAATAAAGCGGTTACTTTATGCAGTGAATCATATACACCAGTATATTTTTCTGCATCAATACCCTCTAAAGCTTTGCGGATAAGGGTGTTTTTAGCTACTTTCATCTCCACCTGCTTATCAAAGCAATGCCTGCGTAAATCTGTTACCTGTGCTACTGTTAAGCTTACTAAGTTTTCAGCTAATGCTTTTACGTCTGCCATGATGTTTAAATTTTTTCCACCTTCATTGTTT
>JANLQY010000062.1:0-4197 GCA_031368105.1 Chitinophagaceae bacterium | reverse complement strand
GCTGCTTTCTCTTTATTGGATTATCTGCCAATGCTCAATCCCTGCGCCAGCCCATTTCGGCGGTCTATCTGGGGTTGGGTGCTTACAGTACTGAACATACCGATGTTTTTTCTTTTGTAAATAACCAGGCGGCATTGGCACAGGTGAAAACCCTTACTGTAGGGGTTTATGGCGAACAACGTTTTTTATTGTCGGCCACCAGTGTTTATACAGCAGCGCTTGCAATACCTTCCAAAATGGGAAATTTTGGTGTGAGTGTTAAGTACCTCGGGTTTAAAAATTTCAACGAAAATCAAATTGGACTTGCTTATGCCCGTAGCCTCGGTAAAAAAGTGGATATCGGGGTACAATTTAATTATTACGGATACAAAGTGCCTGCATACAACAATGCAAATACCGTAAATTTTGAACTGGGTGCAGTGGTGCATTTGACAGATCAATTGAATGTTGGCGTACATGTATATAATCCTGTAGGCGGCAAACTTTCTAAGACAAATGAAAAGCTTACGTCGGCTTATAAATTTGGATTAGGGTATGATGCTTCTGACTGTTTTTTTGTAAGTGCAGAAATTGTAAAGGAAGAAGATTTTCCGGTGAACATGAATGCCGGTATTCAATACCAGTTTGCAAAACAGTTTTTTGCAAGAGCAGGCCTTGCGTCTGCAACTTCCACAGGGTATGCAGGAGTGGGGCTGGCATGGGATAATTTCGGATTAGATATCAGTGGCAGTTATCACCCCCAGTTGGGTATATCCCCGGGTTTGTTATTGATTATGAAATTGGGTAAAAAAGAAACAGAACATCTTTCAACAGAGCAATAAAGCAACGGCCATTTTTATACAAATGAACAGTTACCAAAAAATAGGGTTGTTTTTTTTATTGGCTGGATGCTTTATGCCAGGCAGCAGTAATGCCCAGGTGCCCACCACCACTACCGAACAGCAGATGGAAGCCATTACTGAAAACAATGATGATAATGAAACACAGGATGATTCTTTTCTGCAGCAGCTGCAGCAGTTTTTAAAATCTCCAGTAAATTTAAACACAGCAGATGAAACCACTTTAAAAGAACTGATTGTACTTACGCCATTGCAAATACGAAGTATTATTTCTTACCGAAACCTGTTTGGCAACTTCATAAATATATACGAATTGCAGGCTGTGCCTGGGCTAGATGTAATTACCATTGAAAAAATTCGCCCATTTATTTCTGTAAATATCGAAACCGATTTATTGGGTTCAATTGGCGAAAGGCTTAGTGGTGGCAGCCATAGCGTTCTGGTGAGGGTTACGCAGGTAATGGAAAAATCAAAAGGTTATCTGGCAGATCCTACTACCAATAGTTACTATCCCGGTTCACCACAGCGGTATTTTGTAAGATATAAATACCAATATAAAAACCTGCTGCAGTATGGCTTTGTTGGGGAAAAAGATGCCGGCGAACAATTTTTTAAAGGGTCACAAAAACAGGGATTCGATTTTTATTCTGCTCATTTATTTGCCCGGAATATCGGGATTATTAAAGCACTTGCCATCGGCGACTTTACGGTAAACATGGGGCAGGGGCTTACGCAATGGCAAAGCCTGGCGTTTAAAAAAAGTTCTGATGTTACAAATATTAAAAGACAGCTGCCCGTGTTGCGGCCATATAGTTCTGCAGGCGAAATAAATTTCCATCGTGGGATAGGTATCACACTGGCAAAGAAAAATTTAGAGTTCACCGCATTTGCATCGTACAGAATGATTGATGCCAACTTTGCCACCGATACATTGAATAACGAGGATTTCATTTCATCGCTTCAAACCTCTGGCCTGCACCGTACTAAAAGTGAGCTGGGTGATAAAGGGATACAGCGGCAGGTGGCTTATGGCGGCAATATTGCGTTTAATAAAAACAATTTTCATATTGGAGCCAATGTAATCCAGTACAATTTTAAACTGCCCATCAACAAAGCCGATGACCCTTATAATATATATGCCTTATCAGGAAAAAATACCGGTAACCAAAGTATCGACTACAGTTATACTTTTAAAAACTTCCACTTTTTTGGCGAAGCCGCAATGGATAATAACAGGAACAAAGCGTTTGTAAATGGCATCATAATAAGTGTGGATGCCGCTGTGGATATGAGTTTGATGTACAGGAACATTTCTCAAAAATACCAGTCATTATATACCAATGCGTTTACAGAAAGTACTTTCCCTACCAATGAAAAGGGGCTTTATTCAGGTATCAGTGTCAGGCCCAATAATTATTGGCGGCTGGATGCGTATGCAGATTTTTACAAATTCCCCTGGCTAAAATATTTGGTAGATGCTCCTTCAGTAGGGGTGGATTACTTAGCCCAACTTACCTACAAACCAAACAAACAATTAGAAATATATGCCCGGTACCGTACGGAAAGTAAGGCGAAAAATTATAACCCGGATTTGCTGGTAACAGCGCCGGTAGTTATCAAACCACGTCAAAATTTCCGGACACAAATCAGTTACAAGATCAACTCCGAAATAACTTTCCATAACAGGATAGAAATTACCTGGTTCGACAGGAAAGGGGGAGGGGCACAAAATGGTTTTTTATATTATGCTGATGTAATATATAAGCCAATGATGAAAAAATATTCTGGTAATATGCGGCTGCAATATTTTGAAACAGATGGGTATGATAGCAGAATGTATGCTTATGAAAATGATGTACTGTATAGTTTTTCTATCCCGGTATTTTATGATAAAGGGTACCGGTATTATGTAAATCTGAATTACGATTTCAGTAAAAAATTAAGCTTTTGGTTTAGGTGGGCACAAACCATTTATAAAGATAAAACCACCGTTGGCAGTGGACTTGATGAGATACAGGGGAACAAAAGAACTGAGGTAAAGCTACAGTTGCAATATAGTTTTTAGTGGCCCGTGAAAAAATTAATGCAGCAGTTTGATCTTGGCATATGTCATTTTATAAACAAATTGTTAATCAATAGAAACTTAACGAAATTTTTACATTTCGGAATTATCCCTATTTTTACAAATACAAAAAAACCAATTAATTAACACATGAGAAGATTTCTAACACTGTTTACCATGCTTATGCTCTGTGGAATACTGGCGTCTGCACAAACCCGGGTGGTGTCCGGAAAGGTTACTGACAAAGACGGATCAAGTGTGCCTTTCGCTTCTGTCAAAATTAAAAACACTAAGGCAGGCGTACAGGCTGACGGACTCGGCACCTACACCATAAAAGTAAAAGATGGTGATATTCTAGAAATATCCGCTGCCAACTTCAAAGCACTTGACGTTTCGGTAGGATCACAAAACTCAATAACAACTATACTTGAAAAGACTGGAACTTTAACTGAAGTGGTTGTAACTGGTGCTTTTGGTATTAAAAGAACAGCCAGGGCTACTTCCTCCAATGCACAGGTAGTAAGTGCTGAGCAATTAAATACGGTAAGGCAAACCAACATTAATAATGCACTCGCTGGTAAAGTATCTGGCATACAGGTTCGTAGCCAGTCTTCTGCTGCATTAGGCGCTGAAACAAATATCAGGATAAGGGGAGAATCAAATGCAGGCGGTGGTGCTTCTGGCCCATTGTATGTAGTTGACGGAACTGTTATTGCAAGCAGTAACGATATTAACCCTGATGATATTGATGATATTTCAGTATTACAAGGGCCACAGGCAGCGGCTTTGTTTGGCCCGGATGGTGCCAATGGTGCCATTGTAGTAACTACCCGTAAGGGGAAGAAAGGAGCAAAAGGTATTGGTATCGATATCAACTCAGGTATACAATTTGACAAAATTTATATTTTACCAAATTATCAAAATTCTTATGCTGGTGGTGGCCGTACTAATCTAACAAGGTTCAACTGGGAGCCGGGTATGCCTGATTTCTGGAAACCATTGGATGGTAAGTTTTATCCCGATTATACGGATGATGCAAGTTGGGGACCCCGTATGACAGGACAGGAATATATTCCCTGGTATTCTTGGTATCCAGGAACTGAATATACCGGTAAAACAGCTTCTTTAACCCCACAGCCCAACAATTCAAGGAACTTCTTTAATACTGGGGTTACTACACTAAATAATATCAGTTTAAGTAAAGTGACCGAAGGGTCAAGTGTCCGTATTTCTTATACCAACCTTGATCAGAAAGGGTTTACCGTCTTCGCCCGGTGGCAAGACTGCACCGACCAG
>JANLQY010000012.1:0-6246 GCA_031368105.1 Chitinophagaceae bacterium | reverse complement strand
TATTCATCGCAAAGTCCATTGCTGCAGCCCAGCCAGCAGTACTGCCAAATCTTGTTATTTTTAAACCAGGCCCATCAAAACCCAGATTGGCAGAAGGTGATAATATTTCTAGTGTAGGTACATCGATCGAAGTACTTATTTCATTAGCAGAATAAATCAACAGCCTGTCAATATTGGATGTTCTTAGTTTCAACAAAGCATTATTTGTTGGCCCAATAAATTGATTTGATGTAATATTATTATTACCGTTTAAACTCCAGTCATTAGTTCCTACAGTTGACGCATTTCTCCAAAAAAGAAGGCCTGCATTATCCTGTACTAATATTTTGCTGTAAGTATCATTGTTGGTAATACCACTAAACAAAACAGAGCCATTTGTATGCAATTGAGCAGTTGGAAATAACTCACCAATTCCAACAAACCCTTTTGAATTAATGATCATTTTAACCTGTTGTGCAAAAACTCCTAATTGACCGTTGGTAGCCACTTCAAAAGCAATGATGCCATTTTCCTGCCCGGCAATATTTGATTCAATTCCCCCATTCACCCTTCCATAAAAAGTTTTTTGTCCTTGGGAATTATTCATTTGAAATTCTATTCCCGTTCCCCACCTGTTTACATTTGCTTTCCTGTATAATGCAATACCAGAGCCATTAGCCTTTAAAGAATCAACTGTAATGTCAACTACACCTCCAATAATATTACTATTTCCTGCACTAGTATTTATTTGTACTCTTTGTAAATTGCCCGTCTTAATAACCAATGGCATTTGATCACTTGTTCCTAAAAAATTATTACTGGTTGTGCCGCTATTTCCTGCCAGACCCCAATAGTAATTCCCTAATGTTCCGGCATCCCTCCATCCTAATAGACCAGTGCCACTTTGTACCAATACCCTTGTGAGGTTATTATCATTTGCAATACCGGCAAACATTACATCACCAGTGGTATGCAATTGAGCCTGTGGACTTGTTGTGCCAATGCCAACTCTATCTTGTGCAGAAACTGAAATTTGGATTGTGAGTATAGATAAAAGGAAGAGTAATTTTTTCATGAGCAGCTTAAATTTTTCGGTTATTATTGATTACAGTATTGTCAAACTTGGAAGTGGGTAAGTATTTGACAGGATTTAAGAGAAAAACAAATATATAGGTTTATCTGCATTAAAAAATCTATTTGTCACCCTCTTTAAAATGAATGACTGGGTGTTAGCGTTTTTGATAAACATGATAAATACCGGAATTCTAAACGGTACTATTGAATAATGGAATGATAACTAACTGCAATACCTGCCCCAACTTTAGCATTGTTTAAAATCAGCGCTATATTGGTTTCCAGGCTTTCGCCGTTGGTGTGGGCGGCAATGTATTGTAATATAAAAGGGGTCACTTCTTTGCCTTTGATGTGTTGGTTTTCTGCAGCAGTAAGTGCTTGCTGTATATGGATTTCCATTTCACCAATGTTTACTTCAAACTCCTGCGGCACCGGGTTGGCTATCAGTACCGAGCCTTCCAGTCCCATCTGCCATTTGCTGTGGAGCAACTGGGCTACTTCAGCAGCCGTATCCAACCGCAACGGAGAGCTGTAGCCGCTTTTGGAAGAATAAAAACTCGGGAATTCATCCTGCCCCATGGTGACAACGGGGATGCCTTTTGTTTCTAAATATTCCAACGTGAGTTCAATATCTAAGATAGACTTTACACCGGCAGATACAATCGCAACAGAAGTCTGTGCCATCTCTGTAAGGTCTGCAGAAATATCCATACTGCTGGCAGCATCCCGGTGTACGCCGCCGGTGCCGCCGGTTACAAAAACTTTTATACCAGCCATCGAAGCAATACGCATGGTGGCAGCTACCGTGGTGGCACCATACAGTTTTTTACTCAGCACATAAGGAATGTCCCTCAGGCTTACTTTCCATACATTTTTTTCTTTGCCAAAATATTCAATCTGTTCTGCTGATAAACCCACATGGCATTTGCCATCCATAATGGCGATAGTGGCCGGGATGGCACCGTTTTCTCTAACCATTGCTTCCACTGCAAGTGCGGTGGCCACATTTTTGGGGTAAGGCATTCCGTGAGAGATGATGGTAGATTCCAGTACAACCACCGGCCTGCCTTCGTTTAAGGCCTGCTGTACTTCGGGCAATATGTTTAACAGTGGATGGCTCATTATTCTTCGTAATATTTTGAAACAGAGTTAAGCAACTTTTCCTGGTTCAGGTGTGTGGCAATAGCGCCATGTACTTGCAGTATTTCTGCTGATAATGTATGTGCAGTACGCAGGCTGTTCAGGTTATCCTTACCAAAATATTTTGACAGGATAAATCCGCTTACAGAGCCATCGCCGGCACCAGTGCAATCTATCACATTGGCCATTGGTGCATTTAGTTGAAGGGTCTCTGTTTTTTTATACAATGCCGATCCCAGTTTTCCTTTATGCAGCCATACATACTGGATGCCTTTGTCCAGCAGTTCCTGTACCTGCTCTTCAGTGCTGGCTGCAGCCGCACTGCACAGGGAAGGCAGTTCATCTTCGTTGGGTGTAATTAAATACAGTCCTTCAAAATTGCAGGCTGCAATCTTTTTTGCCGGGGGCACAGAGACCGGTTCTACAATCATCCTGATACTGTTTAAATTGGTAAACCGTATCAGCCAGTTCATGCTTTCCACACTGATGTTTGCATCTACCAGCACATAAGCTGCCGTGTTTAATAATGTTTCATGCTGCTGCAGGTATTCCGGTGTTATCAGCTGCAATGCGGCATTGGTAAGTAGTGCGGTAAACATGCTGCCATCTTTATCAATAAGAGCAGTGTATTTGCCCGTAACAGAAGCATCCATAATGGAGGCATCCAGTTTTATCCCGGCATCTTTACATACCTGCTTAAGCCAGTCGCCATCATTGTCTTTGCCAAAAACACTGATTAGCTGAACAGGAATATCGAGTAATGACAACTGGTGTGCTATATTTCTTGCAACGCCACCTGCAGTACGGGTTTGACTTACTTCATTGGTGGTGTGCATCAGCATGGGTTCGTGGGCATGATAAAGGACATCCATCAATGCAGCGCCAATACAAATTACAGGTTTTGACATGCGCCAAAAATAAGAAAACTATTTATTGGATTGTTTTTTAATTGAATTCATTCTGTTTTGTAAATGATGATTTTTTCAGTGCAGTTTCAAAATACAATTTGAATTAAAGATGTCCTGAAATATTTTGGGGGTTACTTTTTTGGCAACAAATATGAAGTATAGGATTTGATAAGGGTATTAAAGAAAATGCCGGTTGTTGCTTTCTTTTAAATCAATGGCCGATTTAAGCGATATTAATACAAGGTTGAGCCTGCCGGAATTTACTTCGGCAATATCGTACCAGTTGCCTTCTTTTGTTTTGTAGATTTTATAATTTTCACCATTGATGCCGGAGATTGAATATTCCTGGAGTGTAGCAACAGCAGCTCCCAATACATTGGTCATTTCAAATGGATTGACGGCATAAAAATATTCTTTGCCGTCCTCTAAAATTATTTGGTTTTGCTTTTGCTGGTTTAGTAGCGTTTCCATTTTACAATAATAATTTTTTTAGCTATTTCTTTTATACGAGTTATTAACAAAATACTGTCATTCTTAAAATATTGGTTTAAAAATTCTATTTCAAATATTTTTTATGCGACAATTTTTACGCCATTTGATGCTTTCCGCTAACCAACATTTATTTATCAGGAGTTACCCGCCAAATGGTATTGCTCACATCATCTGTTACCAGCATGGAACCATCGGCCAGCAGGGCAACATCTACCGGCCTTCCCCTTACTTCACTGTCTGTGGAGCCTTCTACTTTAAACCCGGTTAAAAAATCTTCCGGTGGCCCGGAGGGTTTGCCGTTGGCAAAAGGAACAAAAACTACTTTGTAACCCGACAGCTCTTTCCGGTTCCATGAGCCATGCTGTGCTATAAAAGCACCATTGTGATATTTGGAAGGAAAGGATTGCTTCTCATAAAAAACAATCCCAAGCGATGCGGTGTGTGAACCAAGCGATACATCTGGCGTAATCGTTTTACTTACAAGATCGGGCCGTTGCCATTCTTTCATTCTCGGGTCTTCATGCTGCCCATAGTAAGCAAAGGGCCATCCATAAAAGCCACCCTCTTTTACACTGGTAAAATAATCCGGCACCAGTTCGTCTCCCAATTCATCTCTTTCATTTACTGCAGTCCATAAAGTGTGGGTACCCGGAGCCCAGGCCATTCCTGCAGGATTTCGCAGTCCCGATGCATAGATCTTTTCGCCGCTCCCATCGGTATTTACTTCCAGTATGCAGGCTCTTCTTATTTCATTGTCCAGTCCTTTCTCGGCCACATTGGTGCCGGAGCCAACACCGATATAAATTTTATCTCCTTTTTTATTGGTGATAATATTTCTTGCCCAATGACGGTTGTATTTTCCGGCAGGCAGCGATACAATGACAGCACCCTTCCCTTTTAATTTAATGTCACCGGCGGTGTAATCAAATTTTAATAAAGCATCGGTATTGCCTACATAAAAATGATTGCCCAGTATTAGCATACCAAATGGCTGATTAAGGTTTTCGGCAAATACAAACCGCTGCTCCGGTATGCCGTCTTTATTGGCATCCCTGAATAAGGTGATGCGGTTGGCACTTTCCCCAATGTGTTGCGTTTTTATTTTACGGGAAATTTTCGCCCCTAATTTTAATATGCCTTTTAAAATAGTATTAGACTCTGCAATAAATACATCCCCATTGTTGCCCACATAAATCCACCGGGGATGCTGCAGGCTGTCGGCAAATTTGGTAACCGTAAAACCCTTGGGAGCCACAGGAGTTTCACCCGGCTTCCACCCGATAACTTTACTGAAGTTTTTAGCTGATTTTGTTGCGAAAGGTACTGGCAGCGTATCATTGAGGGAACTGGCACTTACCCTTTTTTTATTGTTATCATTAAAGCTCATGCAAAGAAACAGAAACGGAAAAACGATCAATGCAGGTAAAATATTTTTTTTCATTTGTGATTTTTTTTGAGATGTTGTTTCATTGCAGGGATTCAATAGCTGTGCCAGTATTGGATTGTAAAATAAACTGGTTTACTGTACTGATGATTTTGTCAATGCATCTTGAAAATGATTTACTGTACCGTCAATTTTACTTATGGTTTCCGACTATAGCCGCAGGACTCCGTCCGGTGTCTCCCCGTTACTACTGCATGTATTTTAATCCCGAAGGGATATATTATTATAGTGTAAACAATCAATTTTAATAAACCCCGAAGGGGTGAAATAATTTGAAAATGGTTTATTCTAAACGTCTCTTAGTCATGGCGTTGTGTGATAGAAAACAACAGCTTGCATCAACCGAATTATTGTTCAGCTAAAGCTTAAAAAATATCAAAATTTATTTGTTTTTTTACACAGTTCATGTTGTATGAAGGACTATTTAATTAAGCACTTCAATTTCAATTACTATAAGTTTGTCATCACTTGGATTTACTAAAGAATATTTTCCTTCCAAAAAAAACCATTTAGTGTCATAGGTTTTATTTCCGTTTTCCTGAATTACTTGAAGTTTAGTTCCAGAAACTACCACAAGTACAATAGGGAAGTCCGACTTTGGGATATTAGCAGTATCTCTGGGATTTAAAAATATTCTTTTGGACCGAAAGTATCTATTGGCAATTTCATATCCTTTAGAATTGTAACTCGAAGTAATTCCATTCCCTGTATTTATTATTCCTATTATTCGTGATAATGAATTTCCGCCATTAGTCGCTCTATGAACTATTGGTTTTGATGCATATGATGTGTCGCAATCTACTTCGCCATTAGGCCATTCGGGATTATAAGAACTCCATTTGCCATTTAGTGGTTGTCCTGCATCTTTTTGCCAGCCGAGAGAAACATAAAATGTAGGGTTGCTATGAATATGGAACTGCGTAGTATCTTGCGGCTTTATTTGAACATCTAAAATCTTCACTTCCCCTTTTTCAAAAACCAGTTTGTGCATAGGGTCCTCATATACTTGATAGATTTTACTTTTGCTATTTTTTGAGTTTATACAAGAAGTTATAATTATACAAACACTAAAAATATAAAATAACTTCATTTCTATGTCTTGATTATCAAGAAGTCTCTGCCTTTCGTACAACTCCCAAATATACGCAAGTCTATTTCCTCAAAATCAAACTTGCGCTTTACAGGATTGTTTTATAAATGTATATACAA
>JANLQY010000163.1:0-3314 GCA_031368105.1 Chitinophagaceae bacterium | reverse complement strand
AATTAATTTTCGTAACCGGTAAGTGCAAATACCGAGAAGGAAGACAGCCAGTGATCCACATCGTAATTTCCTTTGCCGATACTTTCCTGTGAATAGTTCCACATATTTTTTTCTGCAACTATCCAGGCCGCTTTTACTTCGGGTGTAAGTGCGGCTGGAGGCAATGATTTCAACATTCCATTGATGCACCAGATCCTGTTGAGGTGAAAGCCGTCCCAGTGAGAAGCATAGCCACTGTGGGTTTCTATCTTTTGTACCACCAGCACTTTTTTAATTCCCTCGATGCTGAAAAGCTCCGGCGAAAATGCTTTCAGCCATTTCTCATATTCTTCAGCAGTGTATATTTTTCTCATCAGGTCTGTTATCAACAGGCCTGCCGACATAAAGTCGTATCCAAAAGGTTCTTTCACCAAAGGAAAATCAGTGATGGGCTGAAAAAAAGCTTTGGCAGATTTTATGACTACTTTTTCAAGGCTGTCATTTTTAGCACTTCTTGCATAGTCTAACGCAAACGACAGGCCCAGCGAAGAAGCATAGTGGTCGCCGGTATAAGTGGCCCGTTCCATCTGTGGCCAGATGGCAATGTATTTTTTTGAAATGTACTCAGTCAGGGGCGCCAGATTTTTCAACCATTCTTTTGCTTTGGGATCATTCCAGCGAATGAGTTCATCGGCCACTTTCAGCAGCCAGGAAGTCCCGTAAGGAAACTCAAAATCCCTCTCCTCGTGTGATTCAAGGTAAACCACTTCCTGTAAAATATTTTTTGCATTAAAGCTCTGTTCCAGTTTTTGTTTTATAGCAGCAGCTTCAGGTATGTTGGGATATTTTTTTAACAACTTCACCAATGCCCAGTGATTGTGTACGCCGGAATGCCAGTCGTAGCAACCATAAAAAGAGGGCCATAATTTTTCCGGAGGCTGCAGGTCTTCTGCTTTTTGCAACTGCTCCCGGTAATCATGCGGATAAGCTTTGTTGGTGCAGGTAAGGGACAGGTTGGCAAAGTAGGAAGCACCTTTATCGCTCAATACAAGACGGCCGTCGGAAGCGGTGGAGGTTAACACACTTGTTTGGGCACACAACACAGCAGCCTGCAGTATGCCAATCAGTAAGAACAATTTTTTCATAAATGATTATTAAATTATGATTTTGAAAAAAGGTAAAGAAGCAGATTTAGTACACTATTTATTATATTTGAAAACTTTATTGAACCTTTATTTTACAGCACTGTTTTAAAGCTGTTGAGTGAGGTAAAATAAACTATATCAAATAAACTAACTTATTTTGATACAACCGCTTTTCTTAAAAAATAATTTATATAAATATGGCGCTCAGTAAAGACAACAGGATAAATGTATTGAATATTGGTTTGATGCTGGTAAGTTGTGTCGCAGCTTTTATAATGCCCTTTGAAGTTTTTTTATTTGCGTATGCCTTTATGGGACCATTGCATTATTTAACAGAAATCAGCTGGCTGCATGACCGGCAGTATTTTGCCAAAGGAAAATATGATTATCTTATTTTATTAATTATTGGGGTCTTCCTTAGTACATGGGATTTGGCCAATAATTATAAATGGTGGCCATACAACAACGAGGAAAACGCAGCAATGGCACAGGGCTGGAATATTTACCAAAAATTATTATTCATCGCATTCTTCAGCGGCCTGATAGTGGCATTTGTAAAAAATCATTTGCTTAAAATACTGGGTATTGCATTTGTATTCTTTTTATCACTCGGCATCTATGGCCAATTGTACAATCAGAATATAGAAGATGGACAGGGAGAAGGTTTACTCACCATGCTGCTTACTTCTTTTGTACCTACATTGATCCATGTGTATGTATTCACCGGTTTTTTTATGCTGTTCGGTGCATTAAAAAGCAGGAGCTTATCTGGTGTTTGGTCGGTAGTGGTGTTTGTAATTTGTCCGCTGCTCTTGTTCTTTCTTTTCAGAGACAGAACTTTTGTTCAGGTGACTGCTTACGGCAAAGAAGCTTATGGCAATGCACTTTCCGGCGATGGTTTTTTTGGATTGAACAGGGAGATACTGGCTAAATTTTTCGGACAGAAAATAGATGTGCCTGCCAGCATTACCACCGATGAACAGTACCGGGCTTTTTACAATACCGAATGGTCAAAATTAGTATTCCATTCTTCTACCGGAATATTGGTAACAAGGTTTATTGCATTTGCTTACATGTACCATTATCTTAACTGGTTCAGCAAAACAGAAATCATCCGCTGGCACAAAGTACCCAAAGGAAGATTTATGATTGTGATCTTTTTATGGGTTGTTTCGCTTGCCTTGTATGCTTATAACTACAAGGTAGGTTTGCAATGGTTGTTCTTCTTAAGCTTTACGCATGTGCTGCTGGAGTTTCCATTAAACTTTACATCCATAGTGGGTATTGGTAAAGAACTAAGCACCATTTCCAAAACAGGATTTAAAGCAAAAGTAGCGGCTGCCAGAT
The DNA here is from genome assembly GCA_031368105.1 of Chitinophagaceae bacterium. GTDB lineage: Bacteria > Bacteroidota > Bacteroidia > Chitinophagales > Chitinophagaceae > Ferruginibacter. The sequence goes on along the minus strand of JANLQY010000163.1, from coordinate 843 downwards.
AGCGTTGCTTTCACATATAACCAGATTGCAAAACCATCTGCCTTTAGCAGGTTCATCTTTATATAAAAGGTTTGGTAATGAACCAAAGGAAAATGACAAAATAAGGTTGTGCTCCTCCCTCATGTTTTTTCAATACTTTTTTCAACTCCAGTCAATCCTTTCAAATTTCTTCACTCTTGGTTTGAGTTAAATAAAATATTTATTCTATTGCATAATAAAAGTTCAAAAAAGGTTTGCTGTACAAGAGAGTGACACAACGATGATTCCCAAATAACTAAAGCTGGTATCAAAAATAATTAACTCCAACAGCCTCTTAGTTTTCTTTCATTATACATACAATTGTTAGCATTCAACAAATTAGCTGGTCGGTAAATAAAATTCTAATAATTGATGGCAGTTCGCTGATTTTTAACGAATTTTGCAGTCTTATTTTGAAATTCAGTCAATCAATTTTTAAATTGTATAAAAATGAGTAATACAGCCAGTACGTTATTCGACAAAGTATGGGATGCACATGTGGTAAGAAAAATTGAAGATGGACCGGATATTTTTTTTATCGACAGGCACTTCATTCATGAGGTTACAAGTCCTGTTGCTTTTCTTGGATTAAAGAACAGGGGCGTTACTGTAATGTTCCCTGATAAAACGTTTGCCACTGCAGATCATAATACACCCACTGTTAACCAACACCTGCCGGTACAGGATCCACTTTCAGCCAACCAGCTAAAAGCATTGGAACAAAATACTGCTATCTATGGCATATCCCATTGGGGGCTCAACAATCCTAAAAATGGTATTGTTCATGTGGTAGGGCCAGAAAATGGCATTACCCTTCCGGGAATG
>JANLQY010000048.1:0-6545 GCA_031368105.1 Chitinophagaceae bacterium | reverse complement strand
GGTGTTCAGAAATTTCATTGATACGCAGGGTAAGCAATGCTACCTGTCCTTCAATAGAACCTGTGTTTGCGGCTTTTCCGCCGAAGTCTGTAAAAATTTTCGCTCTTTTTTCGATTGTTAAGTAAGGCATTTCTTTGTTTTTAATAACGTCTTTGTTAATTTTCTTTTTTATTTCGGTTGCGAAAGTAGGTAAAAATATTGAATTTTACTGCTTAAAAAATGAATTTTCAGTAAAAATGCCTGCATTGCTGCAAAGCAATCGTGGCAAGATATTTACGTTTTTCCTCTACAAATAAACCAATAACCAATTCACTTAGCTTTTTATCCGCCATATTTGTCAAAATTTCCGGCAACGACTTTTTTCATCACATGACCATTTACCTCACTGTTACCAACGATTTAAGCTACGATCAACGAATGATCAGGATCTGCAGTTCCCTTAGCCGGGCTGGATATAGCGTAGTGCTGGTAGGCCGTAAGAGGAATGGTTCAGCAGCTTTGAGGCCAATGACATTTCAGCAAAAAAGGCTTCCCAGCTGGTTTCAAAAAGGAAAATTATTTTATGCTGAATACAACCTCCGGCTTTTTCTTTACCTGCTTTTAAAAAAAATGGATTGTATCTGTGCCATCGACCTGGATACTATTCTGCCCTGTCTTTTTATTTCCAAAATAAAAAAAATAAAACGAGTGTACGATGCACATGAATTGTTTTGTGAGATGAAGGAGATTATAACCCGTCCTGCAATCTATAAAATGTGGAAGCAGATAGAACAATACGCTCTTCCAAAATTTGAATCGTGCTATACCGTAAACCTGCCCATTGCGGATGAATTTACCAAAATGTACGGGGTGCAATACAAGGTAATCAGGAATATCCCAGTGCTGCAGCCATTTAAAGAAATCTCCAAAACATCAAAATTTATTTTATACCAGGGTGCCGTAAATGAAGGCCGTTGTTTTGAAAAACTAGTGCCGGCAATGAAAGAAGTAGATTGTCAATTGATAGTTTGCGGCGATGGAAATTTTATGCAGCAGGCTCAAAATCTAGTTAAACAAAATGCTCTTGAAAGCAAAGTGATCTTTAAAGGTAATATTCCGCCGGATGAAATGAGAATGATAACGGAACAGGCTTATATCGGACTAAACCTGGTGGAAAATAACGGATTGAGCAATTACCTCTCGCTGGCAAATAAATTTTTTGATTATATCCATGCAGGCATACCACAGTTGTGTGCAGGCTTTCCTGCTTACAAAGAAATTAATGACAATGCAGAGGTGGCCTTACTGATTACTGAGATGGAACCAAAAAACATTGCTGCAAGTCTGAACAATTTGCTGCAGAATGAAGTTTTATACCAGGAGCTCAGGGCTAATTGTATGAAGGCAAGAGAAATATACAACTGGCAAACTGAAGAAATTATATTACTGGATTTTTATAAAAATTTACTTGGATAAACATTTGCACATAGTAACCCTAGACGTACCTGCACCGGCAGATTATGGTGGCGCCATTGACCAGTATTATAAAATATGCTGGCTCCACAAATTAGGTATAAAGATTCACCTGCACTGCTTTACCAAAGACCGGCAACCATCAGAAATACTTAACCAGTTTTGTGAATCGGTGCAGTATTACTCCAGAAAAAAAAACCTTTCCGGTTTTTCATTTACCACGCCTTACATAGTGGAATCAAGAAATGTTGCAGCTTTATTACAAAACCTGCAACAGGATAATTACCCGATATTGTTAGAAGGAATACACTGCACTTATTTTCTGCAAAGCAATCAACTGAATGGCCGCAAAGTATTTGTGCGGCTGCACAATGCAGAATACAAATATTACGGTCAGCTTGCCCGGCATGAAAAAAAAGTATTCGACAAATTGTATTATACCTGGGAAAGCTACCAGCTAAAAAAGTATGAAGCAAAGCTATGCCAGCACCACAGTTTGCTGGCATTGAGCAAAACTGATAAGGCAGATTATGAAACAGAATTACATGCTAATGATGTCCAATTCCTCCCGGCATTTGTGGGTTGGGAAAAAGTAACTTCTCAAAATGGTACCGGCTGCTACTGTTTGTATCATGGTAATTTATCCATCAATGAAAATGAAGAAGCTGCGGTGTGGCTGCTGCAAAATGTGTTTAACAAACTGCAGGTACCCTTTGTAATTGCCGGTAAAAATCCATCTCAACGGCTGGAACTTTTAGCTCACCAGCATGAACACACCTGCCTTGTTGCCAACCCAAGCAATAAAGAAATGCAGGATATTATTGCCAAAGCACAAATCAACATCCTCCCCTCTTTTAATAACACTGGCGTAAAACTAAAATTGCTGAATGCCTTGTACAGCGGCAGGCATTGTATTGTAAACAAAGCTGGCGTAGAAGGTTCCGGGCTGGAAAGCCTTTGCAGCATGGCAGAAGATGCAGATGATTTTATTACTGCCATCAACTACCTGTACAAAATTTCTTTTGATGAAGCAGAAAAAGATAAACGTACTGAACTGCTGGCAGAATTAAACAACAACAAAAAAAATGCAGAAAAAATTATAGCGCTGGTCTGGCCATAAAAAACTTTACATCGACACAGTTGCATTGTCCCACACTTTTCCACTTTCTGTTTTAATAGTCCTGGCAGCAAATTTATTGATCACTATGTAATCGTGTGTGGCCATTATGATGGTAGTAGAATAATCTTTGCATATCTGAAACAGCAATTGCATGATCTCGTCACTGGTTTCAGGGTCAAGGTTACCGGTAGGTTCATCGGCCAGTATCAGTTTGGGAGAATTTAATAAAGCCCTGGCGATGTCCACCCTTTGCTGTTCGCCACCACTCAATTCAAAAGGCATTTTAAAACCTTTTGTTTTCAATCCCACTTTATCCAGCACATCCGCAATTTTTTCATCCATCAGTTTTTCATCTTTCCATCCGGTCGCTTTTAATACAAACTTCAAATTATCATTTACATTTCTATCAGTAAGCAATTGAAAATCCTGGAACACTACACCGAGGTTCCTGCGAAGAAAGGGTACTTTTTTCCAGTCTAGTTCTCTCAGGTTATAACCCACTACCCAACCTTCTCCCGATGTCAATTCAAGGTCGCCATACAAAGTTTTCAGCAGGCTGCTTTTACCTGTCCCGGTTTTACCCACCAGGTACACAAACTCACCTTTATCTATCGAAATATTTACATCACTTAAAATAAGGTTGCTGCCTTGAAAGATCTTTACGCCTTTTAATTCTACTATTGATTGAGACATGGTTGGTTCTATTGGTTTAAGCAAATTTACTTCTTTGCGAATGGGCAAGGAAAATTTTTTTGTAAGGTTGCTGTTAAAAATATGGCCGTTTTCTTAAATAAAAAATTTCATCATCAATAAATTATCTCTTCTCCCTTTGCCTTAATCACCAATTCTTTTTTATCATTTGTTTCCACTCTTCCAATCACCTGTGCATCTATATTAAATGCTTTGGCAGCATCCATCATTATTTGTGCATCTTCTTGTTTACAATAAATTTCTAACCGGCAACCCATGTTAAACACTTCATACATTTCTCTCCAGCTGCTGCCACTGTTTTCTTGAATGAGCTGAAACACCGGCGGCACATGAAATAAATTATCTTTTATAATTTTAAAATTGCCCGGAAGGTATTTCATGCACTTGGTTTGCCCGCCACCACTGCAATGGATAAGGCCATGAATTTTATCAAAATGATTATTCAGTAATTGTTTTAAAACCGGGGCATAAGTACGGGTTGGACTTAGAATCAACTGGCCAATGTTAAGCCCCCATCCCCTAAAGGGGTGCAGCGTATTCAGTTCTGGGTTCTCTTCTAAATTCAAAGGATCCGTCATCCTATTTTTGCCGATATACACTACTTCATCCGGCAGGTTATTATCAAAACTTTCTTTATAATTTTCTGCATAAAATTTACCCAGCACATCATGCCTTGCACTGGTGAGGCCATTGCTGCCGAGGCCGCTGTTATAGGAGGTTTCATAAGTAGATTGTCCGTAACTGGCAAAGCCAACAATAACATCACCGGCCTGTATTTTATCGTTGCTGATAATTTTGCTTTTAGGCCAGCGGCAGGTCATGGTGCCATTTACTGCAACTGTTCTTACCAAATCTCCCACATCGGCGGTTTCGCCACCGAGGTAATGAATATTTACACCAAAAGATTTTAATGTATCAAACAACTCCTGAGAGCCATTAATGATTTGTGATAATACTTCACCGGGGATTAAATGTTTGTTCCTGTCGATGGTGGAATTGAAAACAATATTGTCGGTAATACCTACACAAAGAAGGTCATCTAAGTTCATCACAATGGCATCCTGCGCTATCCCTTTCCATACGCTGATATCGCCGGTTTCTTTCCAGTATAGGTAAGCCAAAATACTTTTAGTGCCTGCACCATCGGCATGCATCACATTTACATAATTGTCATCACCGCCTAAATAGTCTGGATAAATTTTACAAAACGCATTGGGAAATAAACCCTGGTCAAGATCTTTGGTAGCAGCATGTACTTCTTCTTTCTGGGCTGATACTCCTCTTTTACTGTAAAGGCTCATATTTCAATTTAAGTCGCAAAACTAATTTCAATTATCAATTATCCATTAATAAATTATCATTTAGTTTTGCACCACTTTATTATGACAGTACATACCGATATAAATACGCTGCCTGTTTTTAAAAATGCCGTTGTTACCATTGGCACTTTTGACGGGGTACACACAGGCCACCAGCAGATACTACAATTGATGCAGGATGAGGCAAAGAAAGTAAATGGCGAAACAGTCATCATCACTTTTAATCCGCACCCAAGGCAGGTGATTGCAGCCCGGCAAACAGAATTATTTTTACTGAATACCCTGCAGGAAAAAATTTCTTTACTGGAAAAGTACGGCATCCAGCATTTAGTGGTAACACCTTTTACAGAAGCATTTTCACTGCAGTCGGCAGAAGAATACATTGAGCAATTTTTGGTAAAAACATTTCATCCACACACCATCATCATTGGCCACGACCACCGATTTGGTAAAAGCCGGAGTGGCAATTTTGAATTGCTGGAAGAAAAATCTACCCAATACAATTATGTTGTAAAAGAGATACCCGGCTTCATGCTGCAGAACAATACCATCAGCAGTACGATGATAAGGGAAGCGTTGCTGAAAGGAAATATCGAAACTGCCAATGAGTATCTTGGTTATTCTTATTTTTTTAATGGCACAGTAGTGGAAGGAAATAAATTGGGCCGGACGATTGGTTATCCCACCGCCAATTTAAAAATAGAAGAAGAAAAAAAATTAATCCCGGGAAATGGAGTGTATGCAGTTGAGGTCTCCTTCGGCTCCGCTCAGGATGACAGCACTCCAAATTCGTCACTCAACATTCGTAATTCGTATTTCGGAATGATGAATATTGGCGTAAGGCCTACAGTAGAAGGCACCAACAGAATGATTGAAGTAAATATTTTTGATTTTGATAAAGAAATTTATGGGGACACACTAACTGTCCACATCAAAAAACGCCTGCGGAACGAACAAAAATTTAACAGCTTCGAAGAGTTAAAAAATCAATTGGTAAAAGATAAGGAACAGGCGATGGAATGGTTAAAACCCTAATGTTGAATTTTGAATGCTAAATGTTGAATTTTTGTAGGGCTTGTCACCGCAGGAACCAAACGAGAAACGACCAACAGGAAACCAGAAACAAGAAATGGCTTTTACCCCATCATCTTCACCACCATCTCTTTCATCAGCGATCCGTCGGAAGTGCCGGTATCATTGACACCTACGCTCCTGAGATTGTATTCATGCAACAGCAGCAGGGCTTTTTCCACTCCTTCATAACCATACATTTTCATAGAAGCCAGGGCTTCCTTCACTGCAAAAGAATTATTGTAAAATAACGGACGCATGGCAGCTTCGCTTTTATCCACCATTCCAAAAACACTGTACAGCTTACTAAAGAAACCATACAAAGATGGCAGCACCAATTGTATCGGTGCAGCTTTTGGATTGCTTTCAAAATACTGGATTATTTTAATGGCTTTTGCCAGGTCTTTTTTACTCATGGCACTTTGCAGTTCAAACGCATTGTACTCTTTGCTTACACCAACATATTTTTCAATATCATCTTCCGTAATGTTTTTTCGCTGGTTGAGATTAACAGTTATTTTTTCAATTTCATTAGTGATCCTGCTAAGGTCATTGCCAACATAATCCACCAGCAGTATGATGGCTTTCTGGTTCATATCAAATCCCTGCTGACTCATGTAATCCTTTACCCAATCCACCATTTTATACTCCCTTATTTTTTCGGAAGTAAATATTTCACCATCTTTCTTGATGGTTTTATACAATTTGGTTCTTTTATCTAAAGTCTTTTCTTTGTAGCTCACCACAAAAATGGTGGAGGCCAAAGGGTTTTCTATGTAAGGATCCAGTTTATCAAGGTCTCTCATTTGCTGGGCTTCTTTCAGCAACACCACCTGTTTTTCTGCAAACATCGGGTACCGCATACAGGCATT
>JANLQY010000083.1:0-11632 GCA_031368105.1 Chitinophagaceae bacterium | reverse complement strand
CTGCCGGCCGCTACATAGATGGAGTTCTCCACCGTAAAACGGTAACCATGCCATGGCCGGAAAGGCCCGATGGTACTGAATCCTAACAACTTTTCGTTTTCAACTGCTACAAAGATTGGAAAGCCCTGTTCCTTTCTTTGATGAAACCATTCCGTTCTCATCTGCAATGTATGCGGTTCGCTGTGCCACACAGCGGTGGTGTTTAAAATGATGTCGTTGTAAATTTCCAGCATAGCTGGTAAGTCATCTTCTGTGGCATGTCTTACTTGCATGGGTGAATAAATGTTGAATTGTTTTATTGTTGAATTGTTGTTGATCGTTGACGTGTACAATAAAGATTTTCTGTACAAGAGTGCGACGCCTGTGAAGCCAAATAATAATTCAACAGCCTGGCTCAAAAAAAATTTACCAGCCCAACTCCTGTTTCAATTTTAATACCAGCGCCATATCTTTTACTCCCGGTTCTTTTTCAAATTTGCTGTTGATGTCAATGCCGTAAAAATCGGGATGCTTTAATTTTTTGATGGCCGCCACATCTTCCAAACTGATGCCTCCGCTAATGAAAAATGGTTTTTCAATTTTTGCTTTGCTTAATATTTTCCAGTCAAATTTTTTGCCGGTGCCACCAGCAATTCCATTCACCGAAGTATCAAATAAATAGTAGTCGCACACTTCATCGTAAGGCGCTACCATTTCATCAATATCAACTTTACCATCGCCAATACTGAATACTTTTATCACTTCCACTTCTTCTGATAAATCGGCACACACTTCCGGGTTTTCATTTCCATGCAACTGTATTACATCAAGGCCGTAATCGTCAATGGCATCCAGCATATCAATCATTTCGGCATCTACAAACACACCTACTTTTTTTGTATCAAAATCCGATTCCTTCAATTCGTCTTTAGAAATTTTATCTCCCAAATACCTTGGTGAATTTTTATGAAAGATCAATCCTGCAAAATCAATGTTCAATCCATCTAACTGCTGCAGCTGTTTCAATTGGGTAATACCACATACTTTAATGTTCATTGTTGTTTTTTTTATTGTACTTCTTTTATAAATTTTTGTACTTTATCTAAATCTTTGATGCCGGCTTTTATTTCAAACTTACTGTTGATGTCCACTGCAAACAGAGCCTTGGCTTCGGGAAGTGCAGCAAAGGTTTTCAGTTTTTCTACATCGCCTGGTTCAATGCCGCCACTTAAAAAATAAGGTTTGCCCACGGCAATATTGTGCAATTTATTCCAGTCAAATTTTTTACCGGTACCACCATACCCTACACCTTCTGTATCAAACATAAACATGTCGCAAACACTCATGTATTCCTGTATCCTGTACCCGATATTATCTGTTTCACTAATCCTGAATGCTTTTACTACAGAAATATAATCGGCAATTTTTTCACAATACTTTGGGCTTTCATCACCATGCAGCTGTACCATGTGCAGCCTGCACTCATCCACCATCTGCAGCACTTCTTCAATCGAAGCATTTACAAACACGCCCACTTTATTTACGTTGTTCTCTTTCTTAATCTGGCTGGTGGTCATGTGCCGCAGTACATACCTCGGCGACTTTGGATAAAATATCAGCCCGGCAAATGTCGCTCCTATCGCCTGCAACCGGGTCAATTGATCTTCGTGTGCAATACCACAAACTTTTACTCTCATAAGAAAACAGCTTTTTTTATTTGCAGCACATTACGCTTTATCAGCATTGTGTGAAGCAAGTTTTAATTGTTCCGTAAAATGAGCAAAAGCAATCGTTGGGTCAGGTTGTTTCATAAAGTTTTCGCCAATTAAAAAACCTTCGAAGCCTGCGGTTTTGAAGATACAAATAGTTTCCACATCATGGATACCACTTTCAGCAATTTTTATTTTATTGGCCGGAATTTTTTTACTCAGTTCAATGGATTGGTTAATGTCCACGGTAAAAGTTTTGAGATCCCGGTTGTTGACACCTACTATTTCTGTGTCATCACAAATATGCTGCAGCTCTTCTTCATTGTGTATTTCAAGCAATACTTCCAGTTGTAATTGTTTGGCAAAAGCTGCCAGTTCCTTTACCCTTGCAGGTGTAAGGCAGGCGGCTATCAGTAAAATTACATCCGCCCCCATGGCCCTTGCTTCTACAATTTGGTATTCATCAATCATAAAATCTTTTCGCAGGATGGGGATATTATTTACCCTTGCCTTTTTCAGATCATTGATAGTGCCGCCAAAAAAATGTTCGTCTGTCAACACCGACAAACAACTGGCGCCATGTTTTGTGTAAGCTGCAGTTACTTCCACCACATCTGCCGAAGCATTGATGATTCCTTTTGATGGTGACTGCCTTTTGAACTCAGCGATAATGCCGGTCTTATTTTCATCCAGTAAAAATTGTTGCAATGAAAATATTGGCCTGCTGAACCACTCCGACTGCATAAGTTGTTCGGCACTGATCAATGCTTTGGCATTTGCCACTTCTGTTTTTTTGTATTCAATTATTTTATCTAAAATATTCATCCGTACTACAACTTTAAACTTTGAATCTTAAACTTTACCCAACCAACTTTTTCAACACCTCCAATGCCTTGCCGCTTTCCAAACTTTCTACCGCCAGTTGATAACACTCGTCATAACTGTTGTACCTGCCTGTGCATTGCAGTGCCATGGCTGAATTGGCCAGCACCACTGCATTTTGCGACCAGGTGCCGTTGCGCTGTAAAATATTAATAAAGATTTTTGCGGCTTCTTCCACAGTGCTGCCGCCGCTGATAGATTCCGGGCTTACCGTTCTTTTGCCCAAAGTTTCTGCACTCCATATTTGTTCGCCGGTGTTGGTAATTACTTTGGTATCACCTGTCAGGGAAATTTCATCGTAGCCATCCAGGCTGTGTATGATGGTGAAATTATTATTGGTTTGCTGCAACAGGTAATTGTAAATCCTTGCCATTTCTAAATTATACACACCCACTAACTGGTGCTTTGGGAAAGCAGGATTCACCATCGGTCCCAGCATGTTGAAAAATGTTCTTACACCTAAATTTTTCCGAATAGGGCCTACCACTTTTAATGCCGGGTGAAATAACGGTGCATGTAAAAAACAAATGCCTGTTGTTTCAATTTCTTTTTTCAACTCATCATTATTATTCTTGAATTTGTAGCCGAGCTGTTCCATTACATTGCTGCTGCCGCTGATGGAAGATGCTCGATAGTTACCATGCTTGGCAACTTTATTTCCAGTACCTGCAACAATAAAACAACTGAGAGTGGAAATGTTGAACGTATCTTTTCCATCACCGCCCGTGCCTACAATATCTATTGTTTCATATCCATTCAAATCCACTGCCACACAGAGTTCCAGCAATGCATCCCGGAAGCCCTGCAGTTCATCAATGGTAATACTCCGCATTAAATACACGGTGATGAAAGCGGCAATTTCACTTTCATTATAGATGCCTTTGGAAATATTTAGTAATACTTCCTTTGCCTGCGAACTATCAAGCGTTTTGTGTTCGAATAAGAAGTTTAATATATTTTTCATACCTTGATTTTTTCTGATTTTGCTGATTTGCCTGATTATTTAATTTATCGAAATCAAGTTGTTATTCAGTCACTATACTTTATATTTATTGTAGTAAATCCGTTTCCATTCTAAACTTTTTGCTCCGAAATTTATCAGCAGCCAAACTTCAAGATTAAATGCTTCCAGGTAATTTTTTGCCTGTGCTATATTGCCATTTTCAAGTATTCCAACAGCCTTTAATTCTACACAAATAATTTGTTCAACTAAAAAATCAACTCTTCTATCCCCAACATGTACCTCTTTATAATAAACTGGTATGCTCATCTCCCTGACAAAGTTTAAATCGATAAGTCTAAACTCTTCTGCCAATGCCCGTTGATAAATTACTTCCGGAAAACCATTTCCTAAAAAATTATGAACGTTCATTGATGCCCTTAAAATTTTCTCCGTAATGTCGCTGTATTTGTACTCCATATAAAATCGTTTGACATTTAAAATTACAAATCAGTCAAATCAGAAAGAATCAAGGTCAAGCCAGTTCCTTAAAATCGCTTCTCCATCGGGTGTCAGTACACTTTCCGGATGAAACTGTACTCCCTGCACATCCAATATTTTGTGCTGCAATGCCATGATGTATCCATTGTCATCTACTGCAGTTACTTCTAAATCTGTTGGGAAATTTTTATCGCTTATTATCCAGCTGTGATACCTTCCCACTTCGATGGTTTCCGGCAGGTCTTTTAATAATGCTGATTGCCTGTTTACAATTTTAATAGGTGTTGCCACACCATGATATACTTTATCCAAATTAACAAGCGTAGCGCCGAAAGCCTCTCCAATGGCCTGGTGGCCGAGACAAACGCCCAGTATAGATTTGGTGGCAGCATATTGTTTTATTAATGGCAGCAGCAGGCCTGCTTCGGATGGTATGCCGGGGCCAGGTGATAAAATAATTTTATCATACTCATTTACTTTCTCCAAACTGATTTCATCATTCCGGTACACATCCACTTTTTCTTTGATGATCTTTTCCACCAGGTGTACCAGGTTGTATGTAAAAGAATCGTAGTTATCAAAAACTAATATTTTCATGTTGGAAAGTTGATAGTTAATAGTTCATAGTTGATGGTGTACAATGAACCATCAACTATCAACCATCAACCTGTTTTATATATTTTGTGCCATTACAATGGCTTGTTTCAATGCGTTTAATTTATTATTCACTTCCTGCAATTCACTTTCCGGGTTGCTTACTGATACGATGCCTGCACCGGCCTGGTAAATAAGCGTATTATTTTTTGCCAGGAAAGTTCGGATCATAATAGCATGATTGCAGCTGCCGTCAAAACCGATGAAGCCAATGGCGCCGCCATAATAACTTCTGCTGGTGGGCTCATTTTCATCAATCAATTGCATTGCTTTAAACTTGGGTGCTCCGCTTAATGTGCCTGCCGGAAAACTTACTGCCAGCAATTTAAAAGGGTTTGTCTCTGCTCCCACTTTTCCTTTTACTTCACTTACCAGGTGAATGACATGAGAATAATAAGTTGTCTTTTTATATTGTGTTACTTCCACTTCACTGCACATCCTGCTGAGGTCATTTCTTGCAAGGTCAACCAGCATTACATGCTCAGCATTTTCTTTTTCGTCGCTCTCTAATTTTATCGCCAGTACCTTATCTTCATCATCATTGCCGGTTCTTTTAAACGTACCTGCAATGGGATGCACAATGGCACTGCCATTCTTTACAATCAACTGGCTTTCGGGTGATGAGCCCATTAATTTATAATCGCCGTAATCAAAATAAAAAAGATACGGGCTGGGGTTAATGCTCCGTAAAGCCCTGTACACATTGAATTCATCACCGTTAAAGGATTGCTGAAAACGCCTGCTCAAAACAATCTGGAACACATCGCCCCGGTGACAATGGGCAATCCCTTTTTTCACCATATCCAAATATTCTTCGTTGGTAAGGTTTGATGTTTCTGCTCCCACCGGTTTAAATGGAAAAGCTGGTACGTCTTTACTTCTTATCAGGCTCTCCACAATTTCAATGTCACTTTTAATACCTGCCACTTCGTTTTCACAAATAAATAATTCGTCTTTAAAATGATTGATGATGATAACGTATTGATAAAGGCGGTAACGCATTAAGGGAATACTGTTATCTGTTTCCTGTTTCCCGTTTGTCGTTTCCCGTTTGCCGTTAGTAAACTTTATCGTATCGAAAAACTGAACTGCATCGTAGCTGGTGTAGCCAAATAATCCCTGTGCTGCATTGATGGGTTTTTGTGCCGGGGTGATATCAAAGCGCTGCATAAAATCCCACAAGTGCTGCGGTACATCAACAGGATTGTTGATGACGATTTTTTCTGCCGGCTGTGCAGGAAGTTTAAACTCGATGGTTTGTTTATTCCTGATCTCAATACCGGCAATGGCATTGATGCCGATGAAGGAATAACTGTTTTCGCCGGCATGAAAATCGGTACTCTCCAGCAAAATGGTATCCCGGAAACGGTCTCTCAACCGCAGGTAAATTCCTACCGGTGTATATACATCGGCAAGTAGTTTTTTAGAAGTGGTTTGAATTGGTATCTTTTTCATACACATTATTAAATTAAAAAACCCCAACACAAAGTGTCGGGGCCTGAATATATTTACAAATCAATAGCAGTTCGACACAATCAATCAATTGACTGCCACCACCAAAATTTGTTATTTGTATTTTTTTGTTTCATTGCTGATGCAAATATGAAGCGGAATTATTTAATAAAAAAACTTTTTTACTAAATTGTATCAATTTCAATAAACGGCAGGCATTGTTATTTTGTTGCCGCAAATCAAACTTAATAAAAAGTACATGAAAATAATCATCTTCGGCGCCACCGGTATGGTAGGGAAAGAACTGGTAAAGCAGGCATTGTACAATGGCCATGAAGTAAAAGCGTATGGAAGAAATGTTTTTACAGAAGGCCTGCCGGAAGATAAAAAACTGCAATTGATACAGGGTGCTTTGTTTGATGAAAGCTTTGTGTATAAAGCCATCCAGGGCTGTGATGCCGTGCTGTCTTCTTTAGGCGGAGCTTTAGATGGCAGCGATAAAACAAGAAGCCTGGGCATGAAAAACATTGTGAAGCAAATGGAAAAAGCAGGGGTAAAAAGAATCGTTGCCATCGGCGGCCCCGGGGTATTGAATGCCGGTGAAAATAAATTGATAATGGATGAAGAAGATTTTCCGGGGCAATTTTTAGCAGTATCGCAGGAGCACTTGAAAGCGCTTGAATTTTTAAAAGCCAGCAATTTGCAATGGACATTTGTTTGCCCACCAATGATAACAGAAGCAGAGCCAACAGGCGTTTTTAATACCGCTGCAGATTGGCCGCCTACACCCAATCATTCCAAAATTTCTTCGGGAGATTTAGCTTTGTTTATGTTAAAAGAAATGATGCAGAATGAGTACGTACGGCACAGGGTGGGGATTTCAAATTGATTGAGGGAATGGTTAAGGGTTAAGGTGGTCAACCTTTCTTATTTTCTATGAACCTTGTACAAGGTCGACCACCTTTTTTAATTCTTTTAACATAATGACATTGCCTTTCGTGGTTGCCCGGGATGACACAAAAATAATTTTGCATTTCTATAACTATCGGAAATGGCGAGCCGGGTTGTTTGGCACAATATTGACAGCATTATAAAAAAATAAAAATTGAAGAAATATTTACTCCTTGCTTTTATCATTTGTTCTGCTGCTGCAAGGGCACAAAAGGTTGACAGCATTTATATAAACCTCTACACAGACAGTTTAAAAAAAGGCACTTACAATTATATCAATGTAGATGGCCTTTTGCATGATGGCAGTTATTTGCCGCTGGACAGTACACAAATTAAATTTGAATCAGCGGCAGGTAAATTTTTGGGCAACAGTTTGTGGATTGATCCAAACTTTACTGCAAAGAAAGTGACTGTAAAAGTTACCTTAAAACAAAACCCTGCCCTGCACAAAGAATTCGACATCTGGATAAAACAAAAACCGGACGGCCCTTTGAGAACAGTGGAAGAAATACTGAGTGACATGAAGAAGCCGAAGAAGAAAAATTAAAAATTACATAAATAAAAATCTCCCGACAGTATGGGGAGATTTTTATTTATATCTATTTTGTAAAAGTAAAAAATATGGATCGTGCCTGCTGTTTCACCTCACCCCCGCCTCTCCTTTAGGAGAGGAGCCAGGGCAAATGCCTTTGTATGCAGGATTGCATTTTTATTATTACTACCGGCTTTTGGTTTTAAGCAAACTTCTTTGCATCTTCCAAAAACTTAGCCAGTCCAATATCTGTCAATGGATGTTTTAATAATCCCAATATAGATTCCAGCGGACAGGTACAAACATCGGCACCGGCCTCTGCACATTTAATAATGTGATTGGGGTAGCGGATAGATGCTGCTAAAATTTGTGTCTTGTATCCCTGTATAGAAAATATCTGGCGAAGCTGGTGTATCAGTTCCATACCATCCCAGCCGCTGTCGTCAATCCGGCCGATGAATGGTGACACATAAGTAGCACCTGCCTTTGCAGCCAGTATAGCCTGCCCGGCAGAAAATACCAGGGTGCAGTTTGTCTTGATACCATTATCAGTAAACCATTTCAATGCTTTGATACCATCTTTTATCATTGGCACTTTTACCACAATGTGTGGATGTATGGCAGCAAGCTTTTTTCCTTCGGCCACAATGCCGTCGAAGTCGGTAGAAATTACTTCTGCACTGATGTCGCCATCCACCATTTCGCAAATGGTTTTGTAATGTGCCATCACTGCAGCTTCTCCTTTAATGCCTTCTTTGGCCATCAGCGAAGGATTGGTGGTAACACCATCCAGGATACCTAAATCGTTTGCTTCTTTTATCTGTGCCAGGTTGGCGGTGTCTATAAAAAATTTCATACCCCTATCCCCTAAAGGGGGATTAGCTTTTTAGAATGTTAGAGAATTTGTTGAGCAAAAGTAAAATAATTGAAAGACTAAGCAGGAATAAAATTTAAACTCAAAAAGAAAAATGAAAATGCTTTAAAGTATCAGAATCCAAAACTCCCCTTTAGGGGATGGGGGAAATAAAAAACGGCAAGTTACTTACATCGCACCGCTCAACCATTTACCCTTGCTACCTTCCGGTTCTGGGGGAGTTCAACAGGAGCTGGCCGTATAAGACTTGCCGGCTGCAAATATAGGGGATTATACTTTTAGCAATTCAACTTTGTATTTTTTTTTGATGGTTAATGGTTGATAGTTAATGGTTAATGGTTCATGGTTGATGGTTGATAGTTAATGGTTGATAGTGGATGAGCAATGCAGAATTAATAAATGCAGAAACAATCTTCAATCATAAATATTAATTATTAAATCATCAATATTAAATCCTCAACATCTTTCTATAAATTTACCCAAAACAAATTACCAGCTATGCCACAAACCCCCTCTATCCTTGGGCTGCACCTGCGCTACCGGATATGGATTGCAGAAATGAATGCAGACATTACCATTCTAAGAATATTTGATGATTACCTCGAAGGCCTGATGCCGGCAAAAACAGACATTGTAACAAGAACAGCCGTTGATGGTTTTAAAAAAGAATTCGACAGTTTTAGAAAAGAGATGGAGGAATTGAAACATGAAATGCACCTGCTGAAAATGAAACTGGCTGCCAATGCAAGAGAAGAAAAAGATATCGACAAAAAACTGTACGTGGAAGATAACCATGCAGCACTGCAAATACGCTACACCGCTTTTAGAAAATCATTCAGCAAAATGAAAACTGAGCTGGAGCTGATAAAAGATAATTGGGTGGACTAGGAGAGTTATGAGTTATGAATTATGAGTTATGAGTTATTCTTTTTTTTGTACTTTGAAAAATAGTTGTCAAGCGAAAAATAGCCGCCGCCTTCGAGCAGGAAAAAAAATAGCAATACCAGGATGATGATGGAAAAAAGTAATTCCGATTCGCCGGCAAAAATTCCTTTTTTAGCATTCAAATAAAAGATGGCTCCCAGCAGTATGGGAATTTGTAACAGCACTGCCAGCCGGGTAAATAAACCTGCAATGATCATAGCGCCGCCCAGCAAATGAACCCACGGAATTAAAGTGGTGAGCAAAGAAGTATTTTTTTCAAACGAAGTACCGGAGAGATAACCTTCCAGCAGAGCCGTGTTTTGAATAAAGCCAATACCTTTTATAAAGAGGCACAGCCCAAGCACCACCCTGATGGCCACCAGCCATTTGGGATTATGAGTGCGGCTCCATTCGTTTAGCTGTTGCAGGTAACTCATGGTTTTTAACGGTATTAAAACAACAATATAAAATTACAGTAAACCAACGTGGATGTCAAGCAGATTTTTTAAAAAACATCAACCCTTCCACTGCAAATTTTTCTGCCCCAAACCTGCGGCACCGGGTTATAAAATCTTCTACATCTGCTTTGTTGAATTGTATCAGTCTTTCCGGCTTGTAAAAAGCTATCAGGCCTTTGCGGCAATAGTTTCGCAAAGTACGGGGACATATTTTTAAAATAGTGGCTACCTGCTTAGGTGTGTACCAGCTGCCGGAAAGCATCATCTCTTTGGGGGCTGGCTGCAGTTTCGATTTACGGAGATAAGGTCTCCTAACAAATTGTGTGCTCATAAAAACAAAGGTTTTTTTTGATTAAAAAATAATTTAAAAAAAATGCCTTTGAGGTAAGCGGTAATTACTTGTGGTATTTTTTAAACGCCGATGGCTGAAGAATATTGTACGGAAGAAAAAAATTTTTTAGAATAATCAATTTAAGCCGCAAAGCCCTATGCAGCTTATGTTAGTTTCTATTTACTTTTTTTTCTTGATAAAAAAAAGGAACAAAAAAAATCAAGGCGGCATAAAAAAAGCTAAAAATTTGAATGCTTGCCTAAAATGAAATTAGCTCAAGCAGCAAAATATGGCCGGGCTTTAGTGCTACTTACAGACAAATAGCAAAGCCAAACATTTGTAACATCAATTTCATTTCCTAACGGCAACCATTCAAATTTTCTTAACGCTTTTTTATGAGGCCGTCAAAGAATATGCGATTAATCTTTATTGTCCTAAAAATTTTTATCCGCCCCAGGCAAAAATAAAAGCTGCTGCAACATTGCATCCCTGTCCAGGTTTTTATGCTTTGTTTAGATGACACAACCTGCTGCCGCAGCTTTATTTTTTTTGATAACGGCAACGCTTACTGTACAAACTGGTTTACCACCTGGCTGTAAGCAATCTGCTGCCGGCTGCCAATAGCTGCCACCCTTACCCAGTACTGCTTTCCCGGCTTCAGTGCTTTGAAGGTGTACTTGCTGGTGCCGGTGCTGGTGCTGCTCCATACCGTATTTTCGGCAGGAGGTGCATCCGTAATTTCATACTGGTAGTTGCCGGCACCCTTTACAGCTTTTACGCTTGCCGTCAGTTCGCCTGCACTGAGGCCATTAGAAAGCGTTAAATTTTCCGGTGTGCTGATGTAGCGCTTCTCTGGCATTTTAGTAATATCAAAACCGCTGCTGGTAAGCAGTTTTACATTACCCTTAGCCACAAACGTTACATAAATAGCCCACTGCACCAGCATGTCTTGCAGGCTGCGGCGGCTTTCGTTTTTTTCGGCCACACTGTTACGGTCAAGCGAACTGGCTGCCAGCAATGCAGCGGTATACCGCAATACTGCATCCTGTACAAGTGTCGCCACAGGCTCAGGGCTTGGAAAATTGACATTTTTATCCATACTGTTGAAAATGTCGCTGGCCTTTTGTTCAAATTTAGCATCAGAATATTTTTTAAAACCGATGCTGGCTTTTTGAATTACCATAAAATTGGATTTTTGTTTTCTTCTACAATATTGTAGATTGGTATAACTGTGCCGGGAACAAGTTTATTATAGATTTGCCGCTTATTGCCGCTCGAAATACTGGCTACTGCCAAAAGATGCCTGCACAAATCTGCCGAACAAAGGCCTTAGCACAACGGATTACTGCACAAATCTGCCGAACAAAGGCCTTAGCACAACGGATTACTGCACAAATCTGCCGAACAAAGGCCTTAGCACAACGGATTACTGCACAAATCTGCCG
>JANLQY010000056.1:0-2831 GCA_031368105.1 Chitinophagaceae bacterium | reverse complement strand
TTAAATTTTTGAGTAAATAAGCACTACTACAAAAATTTAGAACCAATGATAAAAACAACCATGAAAACGCCGATCAGTTACTACGGCGGAAAACAAAAGTTAGTGACTAAAATCCTTCCTCTTATCCCTGAGCATGAAATGTATTGTGAGCCATTTATTGGCGGCGGTGCAATTTTCTTTAGTAAGCCAGCCAGTCATATAGAGGTAATCAATGATACCAATAAAGAGTTGATTAACTTTTACAGGGTACTTCAAAACAAATTTATTGATCTGGAGAAAATGGTAAAGGTGACTTTGCACAGCCGGACATTGCACAAGGATGCAAAGGTCGTTTATGATCACCCACACTTATTTGATGAGGTTAAGAGGGCGTGGGCAGTTTGGGTATTGAGTACTCAGAGTTTCTCTTCAATGCTTGATGGCAGTTGGGGATATGACAAGACGGATAATACCACCACAAAGAAAATCACCAACAAAAGAAACCAGTTTAGTGAGGTGTACGCTGAGCGGCTGCAAAATGTGCAACTGGAATGTGCCGATGCATTGTATGTGATTGGCAGCAGGGATACTGATAAAACTTTCTTCTATTGTGACCCACCTTACTTTAACAGTGATTGTGGCCATTATGATGGCTATAGTGAGCAGGACTTTGAAAACCTGTTGAAGTTACTGGCCGGTATTAAAGGAAAGTTTCTGTTATCTTCTTATCCATCACCATTACTGCAACGCTACGTGAAGCAATACGGCTGGAAATACCAATGCTTTGAGCAAGGGGTTAGTGTAAATGCCAAGAGCGGATATATGAAGCGCAAATGGGAGATGCTGACCTGTAACTTTGAAATGTAAAGAATAGCCCGGACGGGTAGTTGTAGATGCGAATCAGTCAACAGCCAGCATTACTGCTTTGTCCGGGCTTTATTTTGAGTAAATAAGCCGGATAGGTTAACTGTCAACTGATTCGCAATGCAAATATAGGGAAGTGAAAGAAGGGTATTTAAAAACTGTTTAAAGAGCGTTGAAATGTTATATTTGGCATACTAATAAAATTGTTCCGTTTTGTTTTAAAAATTATTCCTTTGTGTTTTTGCGCTTATAGTATCAAAAATAATTAACTCAAACAGCTTCTTACACCTTTTTAAAGTTTACACCTTTTTAAAAAGGTGTAAACTTTACTATCCCACCACTTCCACTTCCCATGCCCCTTCGTTTACCTCACTGCTGTTGTATATCAGCAAAAAAGGATTGGTGAGTGGCCCAAGCTGCGATGGTTTTAGGTCGTGAGCTTTGCCGGGCTCTACTTCAATGGCAGTAAAAGGCATTGTTTCATTGGGTGTGGCGGCAAGCCAGGTAAATATGGTAGCATTATCATCCGGGTTGCGGATGGTGATAGCGGCCGTATCAGTAAACAGGCGGTTGAGTACTTCCACCGTTTTATCTGCTCCTATAATGCCGCCAAAGGTTTTGTGTTTATGTTTTGTTTGTGCAAACAGCAGGTTAAACTGGAAGAACTTGAGGCACTGCGGCACATTGCCGGGAAATGCAGCACCAATAGTATGTATTGCAGTAAGCAGGCCCAGTTCCAGTGCAGTGCGGTTGGTGCTGCGTTCGGTACGGTTGGTATCTACAGTGCCCATTTGCTGCTGTTGTTTATCACGGGTATTTTTCCAGTTGGGCGAAAAGGCCTGTAGTGTTGCCGTTAGTGTGGCGCCCAGTTGGGCAGCATGGGCAGTGGCAGCGGTATTTACCCTGTCGGTAAAGGTTTGCATATTAATTTTGGCTGGCTTAGTGTATTCACTTACTCCTTGAGGATAAAATTCAAGATAAGCAGCAGTGCCTTTGCCACCAAGGGTACGGGCAATAAAAGGTTCTTCGCTGCTCATGGTATCGCTGAACACTTTTATAAATTCATCAACAGTAAGTGTGCTGCCTTTTTGTATATTAAGGCTGGTATCTACTTCGCCTATTTCGCCCTGAAAATTGGTAATGAGTGGTGTAAGCAGGCTGATAAGAGCAGTATAACTTCCGCCGCCATTATTTGCTGTAAGATTGTTGAGTGTGTCGCTGGCAAAATTGCTGAGGCGGCTGGGGATGATGTTTTTATCATCAAAAAGATTCTCGAATAATTTTTCTGACTGCTGCATAGTTCTAATTTTTTTAAGTGTTATTAAAATGGTAATGAAACAAAATTTTATTCTTTAGCGTCTCCTGCATTTGGGATAGTGATGGAAACTGGTTTCCTATGTATTCCTGCATTTGGGATAGTGATGAAAACTGGTTTCCTATGTATTCCTGCATTTGGGATAGCAATGGAAACTGGTTTCCTATGTATTCCTGCATTTGGGATAGTAATGGAAACTGGTTTCCTATGTATTCCTGCATTTAGGATAGTGATGGAAACTGGTTTCTTATGTATTCCTGTATTTGGTAATACCGTCCTGAATGAGCTTTGCCTTATTCCTGTATTTAGGAATGCCATAAAATATATTTTTTATTTGCCTACTCTATAAACCCTTTTCGGCTTACGGGTAATAATTTGGTGAAAGCAGCGGTGCTGATGAATGACAGGATAAAATTGCAAAGAGTTTTAGAGAATGTCAACCGTTAAATCACCCTTTTTTTAGGGTGTTTTAACGGTATTTTGCAAAATGCAGGGAAAAAGGGTAACTAATTAAATACTTTTTTTTACAAAACCGTATTTATCATTTAGAAGCTGTTTGAGTTAATTATTTTGATACCAGCTTTAGTTCTTTGTGGCGTCATCGTTGTGTCACTCCCTTGTACGGCATACCTTTTTTTCAACTTTAATTATGCAATACGATAAATATTTTTAG
>JANLQY010000029.1:0-12184 GCA_031368105.1 Chitinophagaceae bacterium | reverse complement strand
GTGATTGGCGAAGTGATGGAATGTGCCAAACATCCGGATGCAGATAAATTAAGTTTAACCAAAGTAGATACCGGAACCGGTGAAACATTGCAAATTGTATGCGGTGCACCCAATGTGGCTACTGGACAAAAGGTAGTGGTGGCAACGGTTGGCGCTACTATTTATCCCACTACTGGCGAACCCATGACGATGAAGAAGGCGAAGATCAGGGGTGTAGAAAGTTTTGGAATGATTTGCGCCGAGGATGAAATTGGATTAAGCGATAACCATGCAGGCATTATGGTATTGCCTTCCGATACAAAAGTGGGTATCACCGCTGCTGAATATTTTGGTACATACAACGATTATATTTTTGAAATTGGCCTTACACCCAACCGCATGGATGCCATGAGTCACCTGGGCGTGGCCAAAGATGTATGTGCCTACCTGGGCCACCATATCAAAAAAGATACGTTTGTAAAATTGCCTTTTAAAAATAATTTCAAACCCGATAATAAGAGCCTGCAAATAAGTGTAAGCATTGAGAATAAAGAGGCCTGCCCACGGTATGCCGGGGTAAGCCTGAAGGGAGTAACGGTAGCTGATAGCCCAAAATGGCTGCAGCAAAGATTAAAAAGTATTGGCCTTCGGCCGATTAATAATATTGTGGACATCACCAATTTCATCCTGCATGAAACCGGCCAGCCACTGCATGCTTTTGATGCTGATAATATTGAAGGCAAAAAAATTATTGTAAAAAATTTCCCCGAAGCAACGCTGTTTATTACACTGGATGATAAAGAAAGAAAACTGTTTGCAGAAGACCTTGTCATTGCAAATGAAAAAGAAGGAATGTGTATTGCCGGTGTGTATGGAGGGTTGAACAGCGGTGTGAAATCAACTACAAAAAATATTTTTTTAGAAAGTGCCTGGTTCAATCCAGTCAGCATCCGTAAAACATCTCTGCGGCATGATGGCCTGCGTACCGATGCTGCCACCCGTTTTGAAAAAGGAGTGGACATCAGCAACACAGTAAATGTATTGAAGAGAGCCGCTTTGCTTATAAAAGAAATTGCCGGTGGCGAAATTGCTTCTGATATTGTAGATGTGTATCCAGAGCCAAAACCTAAAACAGAAGTTGCCATTAAATATCATTACCTGAAAAAATTAAGCGGTAAAAATTATCATGGCGATACCATCAAAAACATTTTGACAGGTCTTGGTTTTGAGATCATCAAAGAAGGGCAGGATGATATCCGGGTGGCGGTGCCTTACAGCAAACCCGACATCAGCATCCCGGCAGATATTGTGGAAGAGATCATGCGGATTGACGGATTGGACAATGTGGAAATTCCTTCTGCCATCACTATTTCACCTGCGGTGGAAACGCTTGGTTTGGAAGCTGCCTGCAAAGAAAAAGTGGCAGGATATTTAACAGGCGCAGGTTTCAATGAAATTTTTACCAACAGCATTACCAATGCTGCTTACTATACAGAAGCTGTTTTGCAAACCACTGTAAAGATGATCAACAGCCTCAGTGCCGACCTGAATGTAATGCGTCCGGCAATGATGGAAACGGGATTAGAAAGTGTGGCGTATAACCTGAACAGAAAAAATAATGACCTGCAGTTTTTTGAATTTGGTAAAACATACAGCACCACCGAAGCTGGTAAATACCAGGAACAACAGCATGTAAGTTTGTATATTACAGGCAAAAGAAATGCAGACGGATGGAAAGCCAAAGCTGCTAAAACCGATTTTTATTTTGCCAAAGGAATTGTTGAAAAAATAATGTCTTCACTGGGCATTAAAATTTCTGGTTATAATATTATAGCGGATGAAAAACTGGACAGTGCTGTAACCGTTGCAGTGAAAAATGAATTGATAGCAACCTTGGGAACTGTCAACAAAAAATCGCTGGCACAGTTTGATATTAAGCAACCCGTTTTTTCTGTTGATATTAACTGGGATACAGTGGTAGGATTACATAAAAAACAAAAAATATCCTATGCTGAAATTGCTAAATTTCCGGCAGTGCAAAGAGATTTGGCCATTGTGGTGGATAAAGCCATTGCTTATGAGCAGGTAGAAAAAGCAACAGCCGCCGCAAAGGTAAATAAACTGCACTCGGTGAATTTGTTTGACATTTTTGAAAACGAAAAACTGGGAGCCAATAAAAAATCAATGGCCATCAATTTTACTTTTTTGGATGAAGAAAAAACAATGACCGATAAAGATATTGATGCGATGGTGGGCAAGATTATTGCGTCTTATGAGAAGGAATTGAATGCAGAAATCAGAAAGTAACCCCCATCCCCTAAAGGGGAGTTATTCAAAGAGACTGTAAAAATAAAAAATAAAAATACCGCTGGTTAGCGGAAAGGGGCGATATGGCAACATTAGAAAACGATATTAAAAGGGTGCAGGATAAACTTCAGCAATTGCTGAAGCAGTACCTGTTGCTGCAAAAAGAGAATGAAAAACTGCAGGGATCTGTAAAGAAATTGCAGGGTGAAAAAGAAAGCCAGTTGCAGCAGGTAGAGCAATTACAACAGCAGGTAGGCATCTTAAAATCGGCGGCTGGCCAGATGAATGAAGCGGATAAAAAAATGTTTGAAAAAAATATCAACCAGTACATAAAGGATATTGATAAATGTATCACTTTACTAAGCGAATAATATTATGGCAGAAGAGCTGATACCGGTAAATATTGTAATTGGCGACCGAACCTATCGCATTAAAACGCTTGCCAGTGATGAAGAAGCGATACGTCGGACTGTAAAAACGGTGAATGATAAAATTGTGGATTTTAAGACCCAGTTTGGGGGAAAAGATATGCAGGATTATATCGCCATGGTGATGATATGGTATGCTACACAGGTAAGTACAGATAAAGATCCTTTGGTTGAAAAAGAAATGATTGCCGCCTTGGCAAAAATTGAAGAACAGTTAGACAAAGTTTTATAGATAGGCAGCAGTGAAATTCATTGATGTGGAAACTAAAAAAAGGCACCCTGCTGTAGCGGATGCCTTTTTTAATTTATCAGGGTTGCCCACCCTTGATGTTTCATGAGTTTAATAACTTTTCGACCGTATTATTTAAATAGTCTCATAAGGATTATCGGCAACAGCCAATAATGAATATGGATATTAAAAACGGGACAAACACTAAGGTAAAAAATGACGGAGATAAGATTACCCCCGTCTTACCCTAATAAAACCTTAAACCAGCAAAAATTTTAAAGCTTAACCAAGTTCCTTTTTTAAAAGTTACACTAAATAAATAGCGGTTAAGCTCATTGGAATATCAAAAGGATTCAAACTTCTTAGGTACCCGATCTTAAAAATTATAGCCAACAAAGTTGCTGCTGTCAATATATTTCTAAAACCATTTATGATTGATTGTTATTATTTCAATCTCTTTCCAGATAAGTTTCCAATACTATGCCAAAGAAGAAAAATGTGGAAAACTAGGAAAGCATAGGTGGTAAAATTTACTGCAAGGTATTTTTGTATTGTGCTGCAAAGCCCTATTTTATTACCTTTACCCACATTTATAAAAGATAGATAGCAATAAAAAATATGTCGGGCAAATACAAAGAATACCAGCAACTGAACTTACCCAAAATAAGCGAAGAGATATTGGCAAAGTGGGAATCCTCCAACGCATTTGAAAAAAGTGTTACCTTACGGGAAGGGCATCCTCCATTTGTTTTTTATGAAGGCCCGCCGAGTGCCAATGGTATGCCGGGCATTCACCATGTAATTTCAAGAACATTAAAAGACCTGGTATGCCGTTATAAAACCATGCAGGGCTTCCAGGTAAAACGTAAGGGCGGCTGGGATACTCATGGGCTGCCGATAGAACTGGGCGTAGAAAAAGAATTGGGCATAACAAAAGAAGATATCGGTAAAAAAATATCAGTAGAAGATTATAATAAAAAATGCCGTGAAGTAGTAATGCGTTTCAAAGATAAATGGGACGATATTACCAAAAAAATGGGCTATTGGGTTGACCTCAATAATCCGTATGTAACTTTTGAAAATGATTACATTGAAACATTGTGGTGGTGCCTGAGTGAGTTGTACAAAAAAGGTTACCTGTATGAAAGTGTAAGCATTCAGCCTTATTCTCCTGCAGCAGGTACCGGATTGAGTTCACATGAATTGAACCAGCCGGGTACTTACAAAGATGTGAAGGACACAAGTGCAACAGTAATATTTAAGTTGTCTTTAGAGGGAACAAATGAAAGCCATCCGCTATTGAATAAATTGTTTGATTCTTTGATGAATGGTTCGGAAGATGTCACTAAAGACAACGGAGTCGGGATAATGGCATGGACCACCACTCCATGGACATTGCCATCCAACCTTGGGTTGACCGTAGGACCCAATATTGAGTATGTGCTAGTGCAAAGTTTTAATCCATACACTTATTCATGCATCAATGTTATCCTGGCAAAAAACTTAGTTGCTAAATATTTTAAAGCGGAAGGTGAGAATGCTGATTTTGCTGCATATAAAGAAGCAGACAAAATAATTCCATGGAAAATAATCACCACTTTCAAAGGAATTGAAATGGAAGGTTTGCAATATGAACAGCTGCTTCCCTTTGAATCAAACACGCTTGAAATAATTGAAGAATTAACTCCCCGTGCTGCACCTTTTAGAGTGATAACCGGAGATTTTGTTACCACCGAAGATGGTACCGGTATCGTTCACACCGCCCCTGCATTTGGTGCAGATGATTACAGGGTAGGTAAAAAAAACAATCTGGGTATTTTAACACTGGTAGATAAAAGAGGAAGGTTTTTATCAGGAGTAAAGGACGGCGTATTTCTTTATGGCGATGAATATGTGAAAGAAGATTACCTGAAAGACGATGAGAAGAAAGCGGAGTTTGAAAAGCAGAAAGAAATATTAGAAGCGAATGGCAAAATAAAAGACCTCAAAAAATATTTAAGTGTTGATGATAGGATCGTGTTGAAACTGCAGGAAGAAGACAAGCTGTTCAAAAAAGAAAGATACGAACATACTTATCCGCATTGCTGGCGGACAGACAAGCCTATTTTGTATTACCCTTTGGATGCATGGTTCATTAAAACCACGGCAGTAAAAGACAGGATGGTGGAACTAAACAAAACCATCAACTGGAAACCTGCAGCCACCGGTACTGGCCGCTTTGGCAACTGGCTGGAAAATATGGTGGACTGGAACCTTAGCCGGTCAAGATTTTGGGGAACACCATTACCTATTTGGAAAACAGAAGATGGCGAAGAAGAGAAATGTATCGGCAGCATTGAAGAATTAAACAGTGAAATAAGAAAAGCTGCAGAAGTATTAGGTGGCGAAACCAATAAACATTATTTGCATGAAGGCATCCTTGATTTACATAAACCTTATGTAGATGAAATTACTTTGGTAAGCCCTTCGGGGAAACCCATGCAGAGGGTTCCTGATTTAATTGATGTTTGGTTCGACAGTGGCGCCATGCCTTATGCCCAATGGCATTTTCCTTTTGAAAATAAAGAAACATTTAAACAAAATTTCCCGGCTGATTTTATAGCCGAAGGAGTTGATCAGACGAGGGGATGGTTTTATACTTTGCATGTCTTAGGAGTTTTGCTGTTCGATTCTGTTGCGTACAAAGCTGTTGTGAGCAATGGGTTGGTGCTGGATAAAAACGGCAACAAAATGAGCAAGCGTCTTGGCAATGTGGTGGATCCTTTTAGTACCATCAATACTTTTGGTGCAGATGCCACCCGATGGTATCTCATCACCAATGCCTCGCCGTGGGATAGTTTAAAATTTGATGAAGAAGGGATTAAAGAAGTGCAGCGTAAATTTTTTGGCACTTTGTATAATACCTACCAATTTTTTGCATTGTATGCCAATGTGGATGGTTTTGCTTTTAAAGAGGCATACATTCCTGTAAAAGACAGGCCGGAGATTGACCAGTGGATTTTATCTTCCCTCAATTCATTAATAAAAAATGCAGAACAAAACCTGGATGACTACGAGCCTACGCAGGCAGGAAGAGCCATCGAAGAGTTTACCGATTCTTTACTCAGCAACTGGTATGTACGTCTTTGCCGCCGCCGCTTTTGGAAAGGAGAATACGGGCATGATAAAATTTGTGCCTACCAAACTTTATATGAATGTTTGGAAACTTTGTGCCGCCTGATGGCTCCGATAGCACCATTTTTTGCAGACTGGTTATTTACCAATCTCAACGAAATGACCAATCGTTTTACCACCGAGTCGGTACATCATACCGATTTCCCCAAAGCAAATGACAGTTTGATAGACACCGAGCTGGAGAAAAGGATGCAACTGGCACAGGATATAACGTCACTTACATTATCAATAAGAAAAAGGATAAAAATTAAAGTACGGCAACCTTTACAGAGAATTATAATTCCAATTAACGATGACTTTTTCTTTAGAATTTCAGAGATTGAGGAAATGATAAAAAATGAAGTGAATGTTAAAGAGATTATTCTTAAAGATTCTGCAAGTCTAAATTTAAAAAGGAAAATAAAGCCCAAACACACAGTATTAGGGCGGAAATTAGGTAAAAAAATGCAAGCTGTTGATGAATGGGCTAAAACCCTAAATGAATCCAATTCCCCTTCAGCTCAAGGTGAAATTAGCCGTCTTACAAATAGTGGGACAAAAACTGAAATATATATCAAAGATGGGAAACTGCTGCCATATTTTGGAATTCAATGGCCTTCTACTGTTTCAGAAAACGAATATGATGAATGTCTTAAAATAAATGGTGAAGATTTTGAAATAACTACTGAAACAGTTCCTGGTCAAGAATCTGCCTCAATGGGTAAGTTGACTGTTAGTTTAGATATAACTATAACCCCCGAACTGAAAATGGAAGGCGATGCCCGTGAGTTTGTAAATAAGGTGCAGACAATCAGGAAGGAAAGCGGTTTTGCCCTTACAGACAGGATAAATGTGGAGGTATTAGAAAATGCTGAGCTGCAACCTTCATTAATTCGATATAAAGATTATATTTGCGCCGAAATTATGGCTGATTCGCTTGCTTTTATGACCGTTTTAAACAACGGCAATGAGGTTGACGTGAATAATGCCATTTTAAAAGTGAACGTCCTTAAAACAGAACAGTAGTATGGCAACTAAGAAGCAAGCCCCGGCAAAACCGGCTAAAACAGCAAAGCCTGTTGTAAAAAAAGCAGTAAAAGCATCAAAACCTGCACCTAAAAAGGTAGTGAAGGCTGTTCCTGTAAAAAAAGTAGCTCCCAAAAAAGTGGCACCCAAAGTGGTTGCTAAAGTTGCCAAAACTGCTCCTAAGCTTGTAAAAAAGGCGGCTAAAGTGGAAGTGAAGAAGGCGGTTGTGCCTAAGAAAGTAGTAAAACCGGTTGTGAAAGCTCCGGCAAAAAAATCAGCCCCTGTAAAAAAAGCCCCTGTACAAACGAAAAAAATTGTGAAGGCGGCAGTAAAACCAGTACCAAAAATCATGTCTAAAAAAGAAGCGATAAAAAAACCGGCAGCTAAACCCGTGGTTGCAGTAAAAGCAAAGCCAGTGGCAGAAGTGAAGGCAAAAGATATTAAAGTGCCTGCTCCAAAGCCTGTGGTGATTCCAAAAATTTCCACCAAAACTGTTCGTAAATATCAGCCCGATTTTACAAAGTCTGTATTGGATAAAGCACAACTAGATCCGGGAGCTCCTTCACTTCGTTACAGCGATAATGAATTAATAGAATTCAAGGAACTGATTCAACGCAAACTGGAAGCGGCAAAAAAAGAACTTACTTACCTGCAGGGATTAATTACCCGTAAAGATGAAATGGGTGGAGACGAAGGTGATAACCGCTACATGACAATGGAAGACGGAAGCTTGAGCATGGAAAGAGAACAGCTGAGCCAGATGGCCAGCCGACAGATTACTTTCATTGATCATCTGGAAAAAGCATTGATGCGTATTGAAAATAAAACTTACGGCATCTGCCGTGTAACGGGCAAGCTGATAGACAAAGCCCGTTTACGTGCTGTGCCACATGCTACTTTAAGCATTGAGGCCAAAATGGGATCCTCCCGATAATCATTTCAGTTTAATATTATTTACAGGAGAATGGGAAACCATTCTCTTTTTTTTTATGTGGCAAAAAAAAGATTTTATCAAGATGATTGGCTTCTCATTAACATCCAATTAGAAAAGTAATTTTGTTGCTTAGGGTATAATGGTTTTATGTTTGCAACATTGTTACAATTATTAAAATCAAAAATACCCATGCTAAAATTTTCATTTACTCTTCGGTGCATTTTTTTTCTATTGGTTAGTAATACGGCTAATGCCGGTAATAAAAATTACGGTCTAAATATTTTGCACGGAAGTTTTGTTGGTCAGGTAAAAGATGCTAAAACAAATTCCCTCATTACAGGTGTATCTGTTTATTTCGCCGATTTAAAAGTAGGAGGTATTACTGATGCAAATGGGTTATTTGCAATCCGCAACATTCCTGAAGGAAAACACTTGGTGGAGATATCACACATTGGCTACAGCACCATTGCAGAGCAGGTAGATATTATCGGTGAAACAAAAAGTGATTATTTATTAATAGAGTCTGTTATAGAAAATAATGCAGTAATTATTACCGGCGTGGGTGCTGCCACACAACTAAAAAAATCTCCTTTCCAGGTATCATTGCTGCGTAAAGAAGAGTTGCTGCAAACTTCCTCTTTAAATATTATTGATGCATTAACCAAAAAACCAGGGGTATCTTCATTATCTACAGGGCCTGCTATTTCAAAGCCTGTAATACGTGGGCTTGGGTACAACAGGGTGTTGACGATTAATGATGGTGTAAGGCAGGAAGGGCAGCAGTGGGGCGATGAACATGGAATTGAAATTGACGAATCAAGTGTAAATAAAGTAGAAATTTTAAAAGGCCCGGCTTCTCTTATTTACGGCAGCGATGCTATTGCCGGTGTTATCAATATCATCACCAATTTGCCGGTAGAAAATAATACCATCAAAGCAAATATTTTAAGCAGTTATCAAACTAACAACAACACAAGGTTGCTGAATGCAAATATTGCCGGAAATGTAAATGGAATTAACTGGAACCTTTACGGCTCCACCTCTGCAGCGGCAGATTTCCGGAACAAATATGATGGCAGGGTTTTCAATTCAAAATTTACTCAAAATAATTTTGGCGGATATGCTGGATACAATGGCAACTGGGGATACAGTCATTTGCTGTTCAGCAGTTTTAATTTAAAAACAGGATTGGTGCAAGGGGAGAGGGATGACGAAGGATATTTTATAAAACAAATTGCAGGTGGTGGAGTGGCAAGGGTTACAGAAGATGATTTTAAAAGCACCACTCCGTTGATTCCTTATCAGCATATCCGCCACTTTAAAATTGCCACGGACAATTCTTTTAAGTTTGGTAAAAGCAGGCTATCCCTCAACGTTGGCTACCAGGAAAACCGGCGGGAAGAATTTGGCAACCCAGATAATCTGGATGAAAGATCATTGTTTTTTGATTTAAAAACCATCACCTATACTGCACAATACCATTTGCCTGAAATGAGTGGCTTTAAAACATCCATCGGTGTAAATGGGATGAAACAGCAAAACACCAACAAAGGTGTGGAGCAATTGGTACCGGATTATGACCTGTTTGATATTGGTGGATTTGTTTACACACAAAAAGCAATTGGTAGAATAACACTAAGCGGCGGAGCCAGGTATGATAACAGAAATTTGAATGCAAAAAATTTACTGGAAGGAACAGCAATAAAAGGTGAAGCATTTAAAAAATCATTTGGTAATTTTTCTGGCAGTATGGGAATGGCTGCTCAGCTTTCCACCCAGTTCAACTTAAAAGTCAACCTGGCAAGGGGTTTCAGGGCACCCAGTATTCCTGAGCTGGCAAGCAACGGTGCACATGAAGGCACCATCCGTTACGAATATGGTGATGCCAGCCTGAGGAGTGAAACCAGCACACAATTAGATGGAGGGCTGGAGTTTAACACAACGCATGTGTCAGTAAACCTCGGTGCTTTTTACAACAGTTTCAGTAATTTTATTTTTTACAAAAAACTACAGGCAGCTGGTGGCGGCGACTCTTCGGTAAATGTGAATGGAGCTAATTTAGCTGCATTTAAATTTGACCAGCGCAATGCTACTTTAAGCGGCATTGAAGCTACAGTAGATATTCATCCGCATCCGCTGGATTGGCTGCACATCGAAAATACTTTTTCATTCACCACCGGAAAATTTAAAGAAGCCATTGAATCTTCAAAATACCTGCCTTTTATCCCGGCACCAAGATTGATAAATGAAGTACGCTGCAACTTTAATAGTTTGACAAAAGCCATTGCAAATTTTTATGCAAAGCTGGAACTGGATAATACTTTTGCACAGAATAATATTTTTGCTGCCTACCATACAGAGACGGCTACCCCAGGTTATTCCCTACTCAATGCAGGCCTTGGTGCAGACATTGTTTCATTACACGGAAAAAAAATATTTAGCCTTTATTTAACCGGTAATAACTTAACAGATGTTGCGTATCAAAATCATTTAAGCCGTTTAAAATATGCTCCTGAAAATTTAGCAACCGGCAGGATGGGAGTATTTAACATGGGTCGCAATTTCAGTATTAAAATAAATATTCCTTTGAGTATGCAGTTGAAAACAAAATAATTTCCCTCAGTAATAATTTTTTGAGATAGCAATACTAAGCACTTAACTTGCAAATATCAATTAGTAATCATCACCAATGAAGTTTGTAAAAAGTTTTCTTACTGCTGCTGTCGTTTTTTTATCTCTTGCCGGGCAGGCCCAAAATTTTGATATTGATTTACTGAAATCAATCAACCAAAATAAATCAGCTTTTAAAAATGATTTTAGCAAAACTGTTTCCAGCAGTGTAACAGTATTTAATATTGCAGCGCCTGTTACCCTGCTCACAGTAGGTCTGGCTAAGCATGATAAGAAACTGCAACTGGATGCAGCTTACATGGCAGGTGGTTATATTTTATCCACCATCATTACGCAGGGCAGCAAAAGAATCATTCAAAGAGAAAGGCCTTTTGCAAAATATTCCTTTATTGTACAGCGGGGTGAAGGCGGCGGCTACTCTTTCCCATCAGGCCATACTTCTGCAGCTTTTTACACCGCTGCTTCGCTAAGCCTGCTGTATCCAAAATGGTATGTTATTGTGCCGGCTGGTTTATGGGCTGCGTCTGTAGGCTATGCCCGTATGTACCAGGGTGTCCACTATCCAACAGATGTGCTGGCGGGTGCTGTGGTAGGCGCTGGCAGTGCATGGATCACTTATAAATTTCAACATTGGATGGATAAAAAAAATGCTGCAAAGAAAGCTGCTAAGCCTGCTGCGTTATAATTTTTTTTTGAAATTATTTTGACGCCAGCTTTAGTTCTTTGGGCATCATCGTTGTGTCACTCACTTTTACCGAATACCTTTTTGCATCGCTCAGTTAGTGCCGGGTTCTTTTTTTACACAGCCAGTTTTCTGATACTGAAATAATTTTTTTAATTGCCCTTTATTATAATTCTGTAGTACTGTACTTTTATACTATGTTAGAAATCAACATCAACACACCTGCATTATTATTCCCTGCCATCACCCTGCTGATGCTGGCTTACACCAACCGGTTTTTATCACTGGCTGCACTGGTAAGAAAATTGCATGATGAATACAATAAAGGAGAAAAAGAACAACACATTTTGCGGCAGATAAAAAATATTCGGAGCAGGCTCAACCTTATCCGTTACATGCAAAGTTTTGGTGTGCTTAGTTTTCTCTGTTGTGTGTTGTGTATGTATGCCATCTTCCGTGGGTGGATGATCATTGCCCACTGGATATTTGCCTGCAGTCTTATCTGCCTGCTGGTTTCCATTATACTTTCTTTATTAGAAATTAATAAAAGCACCCGTGCCATAGAACTGGAACTGGGAGACATTGAAGAACTTTCCGGAGCCAATATTTTTAAAGATATTTTTAAAGCGGAAGAGTAGGTGAATGGATAATTTTTTAATGGATAATTGATAATGTTTATTACCGATTAAACCCGAATTTTTAAACTTATCACTTATTACTTACAACTTATCACTGCTTATGATCAAACTCTTTCGGTGCAGTTTCTTTGTAGTTTTTACTGTAGGTTACAAAAAAGTATAAATAAATTACTCGGC
>JANLQY010000018.1:0-28658 GCA_031368105.1 Chitinophagaceae bacterium | reverse complement strand
GCCTTATGCAACAGACATGGCTGGACTAAGGGACGAAATATTGATGAATTCTTTTAATGTTTTGCTTGATGCACTCAGAAAAAAAAATTACTCCTTCATTATTTTAACAGGCGGCATCAATTAATGAAAGCAACAACTGAGGGTGTGGGCTTTCTTTTAAAAAAAGACAAGGACTTGTTTGAAGAATATGGAAATGAGCCGAATAAAACAGAAACCATAATGCTGAAGTATATAAATAAAATGAATGAAAGGTATCCAGATTTGTAATTACTCAAGAACCCTTTCCATCTGCATACTTCTTGAACCTTTTACTAAAAGAATAGTATTGTGAAGTGGTTGTTGTTTCAACCATTCCCTTGCCTCATCCGATTTTTCAAAATAAATAAACGGATGTTTTATTTTATCAAAATCACCACCTACGAGCACCACATTTTTCCATTGATAAATGGAGATTAAATCAATGATGGCTTTGTGTTCGGCAATGCTTTCTTCTCCCAGCTCCATCATGCCACCAAGGAGTAAAATTTTATTTTCTCCCGGCATTTTTGCAATGTTTTCAATGGCGGCTTTCATGCTGGTGGGGTTAGCATTGTAGGCATCTAAAATTATTTTGTTGCCATCTTTCTCTATTAATTGAGAGCGGCTGTTAGATGGTACATAACTTTCTAAAGCGGTTTTTATTTTATCATCTGCCACATCAAAATATTTCCCCACCGTTACTGCCAGCAGCACATTTGGGAGATTGTAAGCGCCTACCAAATTGGTTTTGATATGTTGAATGCCGGCGCCTTTTTGCATGGAAACTTCCAGCATTTCTTTGCTGCTGTCGGCCACACCAACAATGTCGGCATCCAGTGTTCCATAAGTTGTTATATTAGTAATAGCTTTGCTCATCTCTACTAAATAATCATAATCATTCATGATAAAAGCAGTGCCATTGTTTGCCCTGAGCCAATCAAATAATTCACCCTTGCCTTTTCTTACACCTTCTTCTCCACCAAAGCCTTCCAGGTGTGCTTTGCCGCAATTGGTGATTATGCCATGTGTGGGCAAAGTGTATTGACAATAATCTTCTATTTCTTTTTGATGATTGGCACCCATTTCTATCACCGCCATTTCAGCATCCATTTGCACCGATAAAATGGTAAGCGGTATGCCGATATGGTTATTCAAATTTCCTTTGGTAGTGTAAGTGGTGTAAGTACTGTTCAATACTTCGTTTACCAATTCTTTGGTGGTCGTTTTTCCATTACTGCCGGTGATGGCAATAAAAGGAATGTCAAATTGCTGCCGGTGATATTTGGCCAGTTGCTGCAAGGTTTGCAACACATCATTGGTGCTGATTAATCTGCTGTCAGTAAAATTTACAGGCTCATCAACAATGGCATAAGCAGCACCTGCGTCTAAAGCTTGTTTTGCAAATAAGTTGCCATCAAAGCTGGGGCCTTTTAATGCAAAAAATAAATCACCAGCTTTTAATTTCCTTGTGTCAGTTTGTATAGATGGATGGTGTAAAAAAACATCGTATAGATCAGCTATTTGCATAACTCAAAAATAGGGAAGAAAATGTTGCTGTAAAAAATGATGAGTATAATTGAAAGAAATAAAAACCCTCCGTTTTGATCGGAGGGTTTCAGTTTTTTTATAACAAGGTTATTTTTTCTTTCTGCCGTTTTGTTTACGCTTTCCGAAGATATTACCTTCTTTAAAGCCAGGTCCTTCAGGAGATCCCATGTATGTTTGTGCACACCTGAAACCTATTGTACTTGAAGATTGGTCTTCCTCTAAGAAGCGGCGGGCTCCGGGTGAAAGCCAGTATGACCTGTCGTTCCAGCTGCCACCTTTAAATACTTTTGATTTGTCGCTTATTAAAGTAGTTACACCATATTCATAAAATGCACCACTTGCAGAATCGCCATCCAAATGATCCATAGCATAATTATGCTGATAGTTGCGGCGGTTTTTTACTTCTTCATCTGGTATATCTGCTTTCTTTAAACGTCCCAATGAATCTCTTTCCAGTTCACCAGAACTGTTCTTATAATATTTCTGGAATTTATTACCACGGAAATAATTAAAGTCTTCGCCATCTGATGGGGTTAAAGCCCTGTAAGTATCCTGTACCCATTCAGAAACGTTGCCACTCATATTATATAAACCAAACGAGTTAGGATAAAACGCTTTTACACTACCAGGAATTGCAGACCTGTCATTCAGACCACCGGCAACACCCATGTTATCACCACTGCCACGTTTAAAGTTGGCTAAAAATTTACCCTGCCACATGCCTCTGCGGTTATCTCGTAAACCATTAGGATTATTGCTCCAGGCATAAATTTGCTGGTTAGATTGTAACTCTTCACCACTGCCACTTTCTTTTTTTCTTGGATTAGGGTTTTGATCAAGTAAACCGTAAGCTGCATATTCCCATTCTGCTTCTGTAGGCAGGCGGTATCCCATATTTAAAATGCCATCTTCCATTTTTACATTGGCTCTTGGCTTGCCGCTTACATCTAAAAATTCAGATTTTTTTGGTTTCGACCTTCCTTTAATATCATCCGGCTTTAATAAATAAGTCTCTGTATTAAAAGTACCATCGGCACCACCACCTTTCATTTCTTTTTTGGCAAAATCTTTTTTCAAGTAACCTTTTTGCATCAGGTTAAATTCATTTACCCTGTCTGTTCTCCACATACAAAAGTCACGGGCCTGTTGCCAGTTAACACCCACTACAGGATAGAAATTATATGCAGGATAGCGGAAGTAGTAATCTACATAAGGCTCATTGTAAGCCAACTCTTCACGCCAGCAAAGCGTATCTGGTAGAGCCTTTTTCATAATGGCGGTATCGCCACTGAAAGTATTTTCAATCCAGTAAATGTATTCACGGTAGTGTACATTAGCTACTTCGGTTTCATCAATGAAGAAAGAAGGAACCGTAACACGGCGGGGAACATTGTTCCAATCACCCATTACATCTTCATCTTTGGCACCCATTACAAAGGTACCACCCTGCACAAAAACCAAACCTGGCCCTGCTTTGGGATACTTCATTTTGTTTACATGGTAATTGCCCATGTTTTTGTCGTCATAGTTCCATCCGGTAACAGATGACTTACTTTTTTTCTTACTAAAAATACTTCCGTTTTTACAAGACCCTAAAGAGAAAAGTACGGCGGTAAGAAGAATCAAATTTTTTACAGAAATTATTTTTTGCATGTGCGTTCGTTTTGCAAATGATTTAACGAAAGGTTTTCTTTAATATTGTGTGGAATGCTATGGGGTCACACGATTGCGAATATAAATACTTTAAACGAAAATGGCTGCTTTGTAGTATCATTTTTAAAAAATTAGCTAAAACTTAGCAAATTATCTATAGCCTTTTCAGCCTTATTTATGGTTGAAAATAAAAAAAGCAGGGCAGGTTTTATAAGCAGGGATGGAGAAAGCTACTGCTAAAACCAAAAAAAATATTGGAATATTATATTAATATCTTTTTTAAAAGCCAGTCAGTTGTTAATTATGTAATATAATAAAGCAATAAACAACCGGCTGTTTCGTTTTTTGTGTAATCTGCCAGCAATAATAATATTAAATGAAATTGACGGGATAATTAGTAATTCACTTAGTAATATAATTGATTGACTGATAAATTTTATTTTTTTACAAGATGCTGCATCTTAGTTGTTCTTTTAAACAAAACCCTTATTTTTACACCTCACTTAAAGAAAAATTGTAAGCTTATAGAGAGTAAGTATACATAACCAAGACAAAAAACGCATGAAAAAAGCAACTATTAAACTAACTGCCTTAGTATTATTACTGGGAAGTGCTACCAGTATTGTGAATGCACAAGCTAATACAATTAACGTAGTAACATCTGCAGTACCTTTTTTAAGAATTTCTCCTGATGCCCGTAGCGGCGGTATGGGTGATGTAGGTATAGCTACTGCTCCAGACGCTAATTCGGCCTTTTGGAATTTGGCAAAAACTCCTTTTAATACAAACAAAGGCGGAGTATCTGTTACATATACTCCCTGGTTAAAAGACTTAGGATTAAATGATGTTTATTTATTTTCCGGTACAGGATATTTAAAGCTTAGTGACGAAGAAGCCATTTCTGCCTCTTTAAGATATTTCAGCTTAGGTAATATCCAGTTTACTGATAATTTGGGTAATGATCTGAGTTCATTCCGTCCTCGTGAGTTTGCATTTGATGCAGGCTACTCAAGGAAATTATCAACTAAGTTATCAATAGGTGTAGCCTTACGCTACATCAATTCCAATTTGGCAAGTGGCACCATCAATGGTGTATCTTACAAAGCTGGTAGCTCTGTTGCCGGTGATTTAAGTTTATTTCACAATGGTGCTAAGGCTGACGGATCTGGTCTTAACTGGGGTGTTGCCATCAGTAATTTGGGATCTAAAATCTCTTATACAAGTGACGCAACTCAAAAAGATTACATTCCTGCTAACATAGGTATCGGTGTAGCCTATACCAAAGTAATTGATGAAAGCAATAAAGTAACTTTTGGTTTAGACCTGCACAAATTATTAGTGCCTACACCTCCTTCAGTTGGTGACAGCGCAGGATTGGCAAAGTACCGCAGCCAGGGTGTTGTAAACAGCTGGTTTAAATCTTTTGGCGATGCACCGGGTGGCTTCTCTGAAGAAGTAAAAGAAGTGCAGGCTTCATTAGGTGCGGAGTACTGGTACAACAATCAGTTTGCTTTAAGGGCTGGATATTTTTATGAAAATCCTATTAAAGGAAACAGGAAATATTTTACACTTGGAGCTGGTTTAAAGTATAACAGCTTTGGATTAAATTTCTCTTACCTGTTGCCATCTGGAAATGGTGTTAACCGTAACCCATTATCAAATACTTTACGTTTCAGTTTATTCTTTGATTTCGATGGTGAAGGCAGCGGTACTGCTAAGGCATCAAAATAGAAAATTATTTATAAATTTTATTAAAGGCGTCCCATAAACCGGGGCGCTTTTTTTATGGCTACATTTGCAAAAAAACATACATGAATATAAGAATAGGTTTTGGGATTGATTTTCATCAACTGGTTACTGGCAGGGAATTTTGGCTGGGTGGAGTAAAAATTGAACATGACAAAGGAGCCATTGGCCACAGCGATGCAGATGTATTGCTGCATGCCATTTGCGATGCCATGCTTGGGGCAGCCTGCCTTGGAGATATTGGAGTACATTTTCCTGACACCGATGCAGCATTGAAAGATATTGACAGTAAAGTATTGCTGCAGAAAAGTTTTGAACTGATAAAAAAGGAAGGTTATTCCATCATTAATATAGACAGCACCCTTTGCCTTCAATCTCCTAAAATAAAAAATTATGTACCCCGGATGCAGGAAGTAATTGCAGGAATATTATTACTGCCAGTCAATACAGTTTCAATAAAAGCCACCACCACTGAAAAAATGGGATTTGTAGGAAGAGAGGAAGGGCTTGTTGCTTATGCCAGCATACTGCTGGAAAAGAAATAAGGACGGCTGTTAAAAATTTATTTTACTGAACTATTTTTTACCTACATCATTAACTTTGCTGCCATGCAAAAAATTGCAATCAACATTGTAAATAAATCTACAAATAAATTACCGGCTTATGCTACAGCAGGGTCTGCCGGTATGGATATAAGGGCCAATTTGCAGGAGCCGGTACTGTTGCAGTCACTACAAAGAAGGTTGGTGCCAACAGGTTTGTACATTGAATTGCCTGCTGGTTACGAAGCACAAATAAGGCCAAGAAGTGGGCTGGCGCTGCATCATGGTATCACCTGTCTTAATTCTCCAGGTACGGTGGACAGTGATTACCGGGGAGAAATAAAAGTGATATTGATTAACCTGAGCAGTGAGCCGCAACAACTGCAACATGGAGACCGGATTGCTCAAATGGTAATTAGTAAAGTAGAACAGGTGGATTTACAAAGG
Source organism: Chitinophagaceae bacterium (assembly GCA_031368105.1). Taxonomy (GTDB): domain Bacteria; phylum Bacteroidota; class Bacteroidia; order Chitinophagales; family Chitinophagaceae; genus Ferruginibacter. The sequence continues at coordinate 22,704 of JANLQY010000018.1, read as the reverse complement.
GCAGAGTCATTGAATGAATCAACAAGAGGCGAAGGTGGCTTTGGACATACCGGTAAAAAATAAATAATTAATGATGAATTGTTTTAAAAAAAGAGTTTGTGTGAATGGGGCAGCTCTGGCTGCAATACTACTTGTACTATTTTTCAGCAGTTGTAAATCTACCAGAAAAATACAAGCGGCTATTTCAAAAAAAGATACCACTTCTGTTTTAATCATCCATTCATCTGCCGATGATTCACTGGCGATTATTAAAAACTCTTTAGCTGATATTCATAATAAGGTAATTGACTTTAAAACTTTTTCGGCCAAAATAAAAGTGGAATACCAGGATAGCAAAGGCAAGCAAACTATTACTGCGTACGTACGAATTATAAAAGACAGTGTGATCTGGATATCCGGTTATGCCACCGTTTTTAATATTGAGGCATTCAGGGCATTGATACATAAAGACAGTGTGTTTGTACTGGATAAAATAAACAAAGAAGTACAGCTGCGGTCGATAGATTATTTACAGGAAGTAACGCAAATACCTTTTGATTTTAAAACACTGCAGGATATGTTGCTGGGCAATCCAATTTTTTTCAGCGACAGTGTGGTATCGTATAAGGAAACGGAATCAAAAATTTTGTTGGCCACTGTGGGAGCAAATTTTAAGCACCTCCTTACCCTGACAAGACCAGACAAAATAATAGTACACAGCAAACTGGATGACTTGGATATAAACCGTAACCGTACAGCAGACATTACTTATGATGAATTTGAAAATAATAGTGGTATTAATTTTTCCACTTACCGGGAGATAACTGTTTCTGAAAAAAATAAACTGGATATACAACTTAAGTACAAGCAATATGAGTTTAACAAAGAATTACAGCTAAATTTCAACATCCCTAAAAATTATAAACGCAGGTAATGGTTATATTTATAACCCTTTCATTGTGTTCATAATTTTAAACCTTTAAATTTAGCTGACGGAATAGTATTTACCCTGAATTATTTTTTACTAACCCCGGTAAAATCGAGTACATGAACAGAATTTTTGCAGCACTATTTTTTCTTTTAACTGCCGCCATACCGGTGATAGCCCAGCCCCCTGTATCAAAAGAGCAGCAGGAGCTGGAGAAGCAGCGCCAGCAATTAAAGAAAGAACTGGAGCAGGCGCAGGAGCTGCTTGATAACAATAGAAAAACAACGAAGGAAAATGTTTCGACACTGCTTATCATCAATCATAAATTAAATAAGCAGGAAAATGTAATTGAAAACATCAGCAGGGAAATTAACCTGATGGATAATAATATTTACAAATCGCAAAGAGATGTAAACAAACTGCACCTGCTGCTTGATACATTGAAACAGGAATATGCCAAGAGTATGGTTTACTCATACAAAAACAGGAGCAACTCCGATTTTTTGAACTTTATATTTTCTGCCTCCAGTTTTAATGATGCAGTAAAAAGGGTAACGTATTTAAAAAGCTACCGCAACTACCGTGAAATGCAGGGGGAAAATATTTTGCGTACCCAGGCATTGTTAAAGAACCGGATTGATGAATTAAGTGGTAGCAAACAAAAGAAAAATACTGTGCTGCAGGTACAGAGCAAAGAAGTAGATGCTTTACAAGAACAGCAAGAAGAAAAAAATAAAGTTGTTGCAAGATTAAAGGCGCAAGGCAAGGAACTAAGCAACCAGATAGCGGCTAAGAAAAAGCAAATGCTGAAAGTAAATAACGCATTGGCTGCCGCTATTAAAAGAGCAATCAAAGAAGCAAATGATGCTGCTGTTCTAAAAGAAAAAGCAAGAAAGGCAACGGAGACCAGTACCACAAAAAATACAGCTGCAGGCACCACTGCTACCAAGACTAACACAAAAATAAAGAAGGTTACTGACCCTGCAAAGCCAAGGGAAAGTGTATTGCTGGCTACGGATGCAGACGTTACCTTAAACTCAAGTTTTGAACGCAACAGGGGCAACTTGCCCTGGCCTGTAAGCAGTGGTTATACATTAATAGTCTTTGGTGTCAATAAAATTGATAACATCATAATAGAAAGTTCTGGAATTTCTATTGGTTGTGATATTGGGACTTCTGTAAAAGTTATTTTTGATGGTGAGGTACAGTTAGTGAATAACTACGATGATGTACAAATGGTGGTGATAAAACATGGAAGGTATTTCACCACTTACAGTAATATTAATGGAGTAAATTTAAAAAAAGGGCAACTTGTAAAAGTAGGACAGGTGATTGGAAAAGCCGCCGCCAATTTAGATGGTGTTGGTGCTGTCGATCTCCACATTACCAAAGAAAATTCAGACCTTAATCCTGAAGCATGGCTTAAACGGCGTTAGGCTACAATAAGCTGCTGGTAAAGCTTTTCATATTCCGGTACAATATTATCAATGTCAAATTTTTTGGCTTGTATCAATGCATTGGCTTTAAACTGGTCGTGTGTTTTTTTATCTTTTAAAATTTCCAGCGCCTTGTCACACATCTCCTGTATATCACCCACATTGGCCATATAGCCTGTTACTCCGTCAATATTTATTTCGGGTAAACCACCGGCATTAGTGGATATTACCGGTACCTCTGCAGCCATTGCTTCCAATGCTGCAAGTCCAAAACTTTCGTATTCACTGGTTAATAAAAACAGGTCGGCCAATGGCAGTATATCTTCCATCTGTTCCTGCTTTCCTAAAAATTTAATGTTGGTTGCAGCCACACAATCCCTGCAGATAGATTCTGCAAAAGGCCTCTCCGGCCCATCTCCCAACAATAATAATTTAGAAGGCATTTTTTCATTGATCAGTAAAAAAGCATTGATCACATCTTCCACTCTTTTTACTTTCCTAAAATTGGAAGCATGTACAATAATTTTTTCTCCATTAGGTGCAATCAATTTTCTAAAAGCATCCACGGGTTTTTTATTAAAGCGTTTGATATCTACAAAATTATAGATCACTTCAATTTCTTTGTCAATGTCAAAATTTTTATAGGTTTCTTCTTTTAAGTTTTTTGAAACAGCCGTGAGTATATCACTTTCCATCATGGAAAAAGTAACTACCGGCTTGTAGGTTTTATCCCTTCCCACCAGGGTAATATCAGTGCCATGCAGCGTTGTTATTACAGGAATTTTTTTTCCCTGTTTGGCTAAAATTTGTTTGGCCATATAAGCCGCAGAAGCATGTGGAATGGCATAATGAACATGCAGCAACTGGATATCATTATTGATAATTACATCCACCATAGTACTGGCCAGTGCTGTTTCGTAAGGTGGAAAATCAAACAAGGGATAAGTGGGTACCCTTACTTCATGATAAAAAATATTGGCATGAAAACCACTTAGTCTCACGGGTTGCTGGTAGGTGATAAAATGAATATTATGGCCTTTATCAGCAAGTGCTTTTCCTAACTCGGTGGCCAATACACCGCTACCGCCAAAAGTGGGATAACAAACAATAGCAAGATTCATAAACGGGATTTAAATACACCACTGAAAATTTTCAGCTGTGCAATTTAATGATTAAATAGTCATCATAACTGCCGTTTATAAATTGTATGAATGTAAATGAATGGAAGAAGAGTAATAGGTTGCAGCAATTTTATATCAACTTATACTCATAAGCATATTTAATCAAACCAATCACACTTGAAACCTGGGTTTTTCTAAAGATATTTTTCCGGTGTGTTTCCACCGTTCTTTCACTGAGGAACAGAGTGTCAGCAATCAGTCTATTGCTGTATTCTTTTTCAATCAGCTGAATGATTTCTATTTCCCTTACACTTAAGTTTGTAGCTGTTTTTTCTTTCTGCATTTCACTGGCCCTGGTCATTTCAGCCAGCACTTCATCACTGAAATAAATACCGCCGCCGGCAATTTTTTCTAAAGCACCAATCAATTCTTTCCTGCCAATATTTTTTACTGCATAACCCGCTATGTTGGCTTCTTCTATCATTTGGTTTACAATATCACCTTGGCCACTCATAGAGAGCGCCAGTATTTTTATACCGGGATATTTTTTGCAAACTTCTTTTGCCAGCTCGGCGCCATTCATCACAGGCATCATTACATCAGTTAGTAAAATATCTACAGGGGTAGTTATTAATTGTTGTAATAATTGGTGAGGGTCTGTACTCTCTATTGCTACGGTAAATTTTTCATGCCCTTCTAAAAGGGACTTCAGTCCATCAATTACTATTTGATGGTCATCAATAATAGCCAGTGAAATTTTTTCCCTGTTCATTTTGCAAAGTGGTTCAGTAGATATAGTAAGCGGACAAATTCAAATATTCTTATAAGAAACGAATGTACTGATGATTTGTTTTAACGGCTGCAAAATGTTTTTAAAATGAACTTCTTTTAAATACCCAGCACTTCTTTCATCGTAAAAATGCCTTTTTTATTTTGAATGAACTCAGCTGCCAGTACCGCTCCTATGGCAAACCCTTTCCTGGTGTGGGCTGTATGGGTAATCTCAATATCATCAACGGCCGAACTGTATTTGATGATATGGGTACCCGGAGCCGGATCAATGCGTTTGCTTATAATGGATAACTCTTCGGCGGTATTGCCTGGATGGTTTACCCAATTTTTTTTGTGCTGGTTGTTTTCCAAAACATGTTCCGCTAATGTAATGGCGGTGCCGCTGGGGGCATCTTTTTTTTCTGTATGATGTATTTCTTCAATGCTCACTTCATACTCCTGGTGGCTGTTCATTAACCTGGCCAGGTGTTTATTCAATTCAAAAAAAAGATTGACACCCACACTGAAATTACTGGCGTACAGCAGGCTGCCATTTTTATCAGTACAAAGTTTTTTTATTTCATCCCACTGCTGCAGCCAGCCGGTGCTGCCGCATATCACCGGTATCCCGGCTTCAAGGCATCGGGTGAGGTTACTAACGGCACTGTGTGGCCCGGTAAACTCAATTGCCACATCGGCCTGCTGTAAATTTTCTTTTGTGAAATTATCAAGCGTATTCACGTCGATAGTAAGTACCATGCAATGCCCTCTTTGCAAAGCAATTTCTTCTATGGCTTTGCCCATTTTGCCATAACCAATCAATGCAATGTTCATATAAAAAATTTGGGTTGATAGATCTATTTAGAAAGCAAATTACTAAACGTCTTTATTTGCTGTAATTTTTTTTACCAATATTTAAAATCAAACTGATGCCTGTGGTATTTGCCAGCGGACTGTACCCGGGCTTTAATCCCAGGCTTAGGTCATCACTTACATCAAATGCTTTTAACTGGGCATCCACAGTGGCATCCACTACATTCAGTCCCCAAAAAAGAATAAAAAAAAGCACTGAATAATCTACATTTTGCCGGAAACTGTTGCGGTAACTTCGGATAGCATTTACTGAAAGGTTACGAAATTCAGGGTCTATTTGATCGTTATTCGTATTATCGCCGTCGTTTAAATTTATATACGCCTGTTTAAGTTTGTTGTAGTTTTTTACATTGTAAAAATAAATGCCGGCGGTAGTCCCCAGTGCCCCATACACCAATGGTAGCTTCCAGTATTTTTTATTATATATCTGCCCCCAACCGGGGATGATAGCAGAACGCAGGGTAGCCTTACGGGGATTAAATGCAGCCATTGCTTTTTTTATACTGTCTCCTTTTACTAACAGGAAACTGTCCTTACTCTTATCAGCCGGAGCCTGTGCTGCAACCCGGCTATTCATTACATGAAAAGAAAAAAAGAAAATAATAAGCAATATTTTTTTCATCAACTTACTTTGATATTCAGTTTATCCAGTAACCCGTTAAGTTCTTCCAATGAATAATATTCAAAGGTTACAGAGCCATTGCCTTTTTTACTATGCACCAGCTTTACTTTGGTATTGTATTCTGATGCTAAATTATCTTCAATCTTTTTAAATGCTGGTGGCAACTGAGCTTTTACAGTATTTTTAACAGCACCGCCACCTGTGTACATGTTGCGTACAAGGTCTTCTGTTTGCCTTACTGACAACTGTTTGTTTTTTATTTCAGAAAAAATAAACAGCTGTTTGTCTATCACATCTACATTTATCAATGCCCTTGCATGGCCCATGCTGATAATACCTGTTCTAACGGCTACCTGTATATCGGGTGGCAATTTTAATAAACGGATATAGTTGGTAACAGTGCTGCGTTCTTTCCCCATCCGCTCTGCTACCTGTTCCTGTGTATAATCCAGTTCATCCATCAGGCGCTTGTAACTCAGGGCAATTTCTATGGCATTCAGATTTTCCCTTTGCAGGTTTTCGAGCAATGCCAGTTCTAATAATTCTGCATCGTTGGCCTGGCGGATATATACCGGCACATCTTTAAGTCCTGCAATTTTTGCTGCCCTGTACCTTCTTTCACCAGCAATTAAACGAAACTTGCCGTTGGGCATCCTGCTCACAGTTAATGGCTGTATAATATCATGCAGTTTTAAAGAAGCAGCCAGTTCACTTAATGCAGTTTCATCAAAATCTTTTCGTGGCTGTTTAGGATTTACCTCAATTTGATCCAGTGCAACCCTGTTACTGGCCGTAGTTTTTTCCACTACCTCAGATCTTAAACTGCCAGAAGTGCTTTTGAGGTCGGCATCAATATTCTGCAGCAGGCTTCTGATACCTTTACCCAGTGCGTCTTTTTTATTTGGAGCGGTCATAGTTTAATTTGGTGATTTGGAAATTTGGAAATTTGATGATTGGGTTTTCATTGGCAATAAAGACATTCCATAAATTCAAATGCTTCCATTCATCATCAAATCACCAAATCAATTCATTACTTTATCTTCCTGCTTAATTTTTGTAAAATTATTTTTTTGTAAAATTTCTTTTGCCAAGTTCAGGTAATTTACGGCGCCTTTACTGTCGGCATCATACAATATTACTGGTTTGCCAAAGCTGGGAGCCTCACTCAGCCTGGTGTTTCGGTGTATCATGCTGTTGAAAACAATGTCTTCAAAATGCCTTCTTACTTCAGCCACCACCTGATTGCAAAGGCGAAGGCGGCCATCATACATCGTCATCAGTATGCCTTCAATTTGCAGATTGGGGTTTAGCCTGCTTTGCACAATTTTGATGGTGTTTAATAATTTGCCCAAACCTTCCAGCGCAAAAAATTCTGTTTGCACCGGTATGGCCACACTGTCCGAAGCTACCAGTGCATTCACTGTTATCAGGCCCAGTGAAGGTGAACAATCGATAATGATAAAATCGTAGTCATCCTGGATGGGTTCTAAAATTCTTTTCAGCACGCCTTCCCGGTTGGGGTAATTGATCATTTCAATTTCGGCACCTACCAGGTCAATATGCGAAGGAATAAGGTCGAGATAGGGCACATCCGTTTTCAATAATATATCTTTTGCATTGGTTTCATTTACCATGCAGTCGTACAGGCTTTGTGTTACATTGTGCAGATCGAATCCAACACCGGTGGTGCTGTTTGCCTGTGGATCAGCATCTACCAACAGGGTTTTATATTCCAGTACGGCAAGGCTTGCCGCCAGGTTGATTGCTGTTGTTGTTTTTCCTACACCGCCTTTCTGGTTTGCTATCCCAATTATTCTTGCCATGATATTTTTAATACTTTAAAAGCTTAGCTGCTGATCCTGGTGATTCAAAAAAAATTACCATTTTTATTTTCAAAAGGCAATTTTTTATGGTGCCGCCAAAGGTACTGTTTGCAGCCAACTTATAAGCAACAAAGTACCAACAAAGGCTAAACCTCCTGACAGCGTGGCAAATTTAACCATTCGGCATAAAAATGGGAACAAATGCTATCATCAATTGTAATATGAATAAATTTGACGGAATTAAATAACCAAGATGTACACAATCATATCAGGAACAAACAGGGCAGGCAGCAACACACTTAAAGTAGCAAAAGAATACCAGCGGTTATTAAAAGAAAAAGGCATTGAAGCCGGACTGCTTTCTTTAGAAGGGCTTAATCTTTTAGAATGGGATAAAAATTTTGAGCGAATTGAAAATGACATCCTCACGCCCACTGATAAATTCCTGTTCATTGTGCCGGAGTACAATGGCAGTTATCCCGGGGCATTGAAATTATTTTTTGACACAGGTAAATCTCATGCTATCTGGTGGCATAAAAAAGCTTTGATTACAGGTGTATCCACAGGAAGGGCAGGCAATTTAAGAGGGATGGAACATTTGGCAGGAGTTTTAAATTATCTTAAAGTAACCGTGTATCCTGATATGCAGCCACTGTCGGTGGTGGATAAATTGATGGATGCATCCGGAAAATTTACTGATGCCAATACGGTTGCAATAATTAATAAACAACTGGATCATTTCATTAAATGGTACAATTAACTGGGGTCAATATTTTTTAAAATTGTTAATCTACCCTTAATAAAATGGTAAATCCCAATTGTCTTTACAAAAAATTTACCTTCACTGTTTTTTAAATATCAACCCAATAAAACATTATGCGTTCACCACTTGGCGCCTTTATTTTCATCGTACTTATTTTATTACTCGACCTGTATGTTTTCCAGGCGCTTAAAACTGTAAGCATGTCTAGCTCGTCCAGGACAAAAACAATTATCTATACCAGTTACTGGATACTCACCACATTGGTTATTATCAGTTTTCTTTTTCTGGTGATTAATAAAAATGACTTCTTTCCAAAGGTTTTGCGGAGCTATATTTTTGCAATCATCATAGGCGTTTTTTTGGCTAAATTAACAACCGTATTTTTTCTTTTAATTGATGATTTGCGGAGGGCTGTTCAATGGATAGGGTTGAAAGTTATTTACAGCTCAAAGAAAATGGATACAGTGGAAGCAGAAGGAATCACCCGGTCTGTATTTTTAAGTTGGGTAAGCCTGTTGGCTGGTGGTACTTTGTTTGGCAGCCTTATTTATGGTTTTGGCAATAAGTATAATTACAAAATAAAAAGGGTAAAGCTGTCTTATGATAATTTACCAGCCGGTTTTAAGGGATTAAAAATTTTGCAGATCAGTGATATTCATTCCGGCAGTTTTACTGATGCTAATGCAGTGCAGCATGGAGTAGATAAAATTTTGAAAGAGAATGCAGACATCATTCTTTTTACCGGGGATTTGGTAAATGACAAGGCGAATGAAATGGAGGAATACCTTCATATTTTCAGCCAGCTAAAAGCCCCGATGGGTGTCTATTCTGTTTTAGGCAATCATGATTATGGCGATTATATACAATGGCCACAGGACGGTGTTTCAAAGGAAGAAAACCTGGAAAATCTTAAAAAAACACATGAAATTATGGGCTGGCGATTGTTGATGAATGAACATGTGTCTCTGAAAAGAGGAGGTGATGAAATTGCATTGCTGGGTATTGAAAACTGGAGTGCCAAAGCAAGGTTTCCCAAACATGGCAGGATGGATCTTGCTTATCCCGGAGCGGAAAAATATCCTTTTAAAATTTTAATGAGCCACGATCCCAGCCATTGGGATGCACAGGTGAAAGAAAAATATCCTGAAGTTGATTTGATGCTGAGTGGCCACACACATGGAATGCAGTTTGGTGTGAACATTCCCGGTTTTCAATGGAGCCCGGTTCAGTACATGTACAAAGAATGGGCAGGGCTTTATGAAGATGGCAAACAAAAATTGTATGTGAACCCAGGCTTTGGTTTTATCGGCTATCCGGGCAGGGTGGGTATTTTGCCAGAGATAACTGTGATAGAGTTGGTGTAAAATTTTAAAAAAATACCGGGCAAAAAGCCCGGTATTAAAATAAACCATGGATTGGTTGAAAACTATCTTTACAGCTTCGTCAACTGTTTAAAAATTCTTCCTTCACTGCTGTTAAACTCAATTAAATAATTACCAGCCGGTAATGTTGGCAGCTCGTTCAGCTGAACATAATTAACTCCTTTATTCATCTGAATATTTTTCGAGAACATTTCCCTCCCACTCATGCTGAATATTTTTACAATGGTATTTTCACTTTTAGCCCAGTCAATATTAATATTTACATAGCTGCTGAAAGGATTGGGCGATAATGTAAGGCTGTTGCTTTTCTTTAACCTTACTGAAATCACTTTCGAGAGGGTGCTTTTACCATCAATATCAATTTGATTCAGGCGATAGTAAACCAATCCTGCAACCACACCAGTAATATCATCTGATGTGTTGTAGTATTGATCAAGATTACTATAGCCATGCGCTGCTATGGTGCTTACTTTTATAAAATTCTTTCCGTCTGTGCTTCTTTCAATTTCATACTTTTCACAGTTAATTTCCATTAAAGTACTCCAGGATAATCTTACCAAATTGTTAGGGTAAAGAGCTGCTGTAAATGTTTTTATAGTAATGGGTAACGGGCCTCCCAGAGGTTCTAATATGGCAGTGCCATCATCAGTAGATTTTACTCCGGCATCTGAAAACCCTATAATTCTTGCCACATTAATAATGGGAGGAACAGCTCCATTGACACCAGGGTCATTTATTGTGACTTTAAATACCACTTCAAAACTTTCCTGGGGTGCTAATATACCACCCTGCATACCATTGGCACCTGTACCAACCCGGAAAACAATTACTTTATCATTCACAAAAAAATCAGCCTGGTCATCACCTGTATTGTCTGTTAAATATGATAAAGGTGTAAAGCCTGCACCCGAAATTATTTGCATGGAGCCTGGCACATAAGTAACAGACGAAGGCAGGGTATCTGTAACCACACAGAAATTTGCATTGCCAATACCGATATTTTTCCCTTTTAATGTATAAGTAAGTACTTCATTTGGTTCCGCTATATTATTATTGTTGCCGTCTTTTACCAGCTTGTCTAAAATAACAGTAGGCTCGTTTGTTTTAATTTGAAATGTAAACAGGCCGGGAAAATATTGATCAGCCTCTGTACCAAACTCTAATGAAACAGCGCTGTCTCCAGGCTGAATACCATAACCATTGCCTACATAAAATTGATCAATATCAATACCCATTTGGTTGGTATAGTTTGGATTTTTTGTTGTTACATGAACACCGGTATCAGAGATGGTGCCGTTCCATGGGTTGTCAACAGCATTGATGCTGTTTTGAAAACTGGTGCCATTTATTTTTAAGTAATCTAATTTTAAATTGGCATCTCCTTCCCAAACCATGGCGCCCATTTTTGCATCTCTTAAATTCATTGATCCCGATGGCACATTTAAGCCAGTAAGCGTAACAGATGAAATTTGTGCAGACCCTCCGTTATACACCTGCTGAAAGCCATCATACACTCTTACACTATTGTAAACAGATGCATACAGGTTTTCATATACAATCACGATACACCAGCCGGCATAATTGCCGCCACTGCCTGCAGAACCAACAGATGCTGCTACATTGCCTACCGTATAAGTGCCGGTTCCATTGACCTGAATGAATGGAGTAATATCTGCATAAGCCTGGTATTGATTGACCGTACTGGTTCCAGTGACGGCTGTATTTTTATCTAACTGTGCCGCTGCATATTCAGTGTAGGCGCCACCGGTACCATACCGGATCTTTATTCTTCTAAAAGTATCTAATGATAAATCGAATTCACTTTTCTTTACCCTTGCTCCCCAATACAGTCTTGCAAGTTTAATGCTGTTGGTACCGGTGGGTAATGAGAGGTCGGCAGAAGAAGAGTTTCTTGTGCCGGCACCTGGCCCTGTATTCCCATCAACATCCGCATACTGGATATTGGAATTATCATTCCCATAAGTACTGTTGCCATTAGCCCGGTTGTTATTCATCCTGGCAGTATCAGCTGCACCCGAGGTAATAATATGCGTAAGCGTATTTCCAAAAAGGGTAGTACCACCCTTGATGTTGTCTGAAAATACTTTGGAATAAGTTCTAAACTGGGCAGTTGAAATCAGTGAAAAAAATACCGCAACTATAAATAGTAATGCTGAATTTTTAATTTGTCTTGGGCAAATTTTGTGTGGTGAAATTGCGTAAATAGTTTTCATTATAGTTACTTTTTGCTACGCAATCTCCACTATTGTGCCATTGTGTTAACTAATTGAAAACCGACTAGTTGAATATGTTCAGTGAATTGCAAAAAATCTATCGAATGGATGGCTTTCTCAAAAGTGGACAAAAAAATATGATGCTGAAATAAAAAGAGCTTAGCAGAAAACTGATTGACTCCTTGGCTGTAAATTTTTCTTGCATCCTAAATTTTATTTAAAAAAATAAGCGCCGAAACAATTTTTTGTCTCGGCGCTTAACGAAAATAATTACTTAAAAATTAGTCCCTGTTTTCTCTCATCGGGATGCGTTTTCTTCCTTCTGGTCTGCTATCGCTTCTGCCTTCGCCCCTTCCATCTTCGCCAGCTCTTTTAAAACCACCATCAGCTTCATTCATTCGTACCTGTCTGCCATTATATTTTTTGCCATCAAGGCTTTTAATCATTTTGGCTGCTGCTGCTTTATCTACTTCTATCCAGCTGTTCATATCCCTCATGTCTATTTTGCCAAGTACTTCTTTATTCAAATTACTTTCATCTAAGATGAATTGCAGGAAACTGGATTTATAAAAACCATCTTTGGTACCCAGGTTGATGAACAACCTTGAATAACCATTGTCTCTTTGCCTTGAACTTCCCCTGTCACCCCTGTCGCTTCTGCCAACAGATTCTCTGCCGGCACTGCTGTTTTCACGTTGCCTGTAATCACCACGGCCACCAGCATTCAGGTCATCTGAGTTTTCATAATATTTTAAAAAATGGCTAAACTCTAATGCTGCTACCCTTTGTAATACTTCTTCTTTACTTACATCTTTAAATTTTTCTATCAGGTCGGTCATGTAAGTTTCATAATCTCCATGAGACACATCAGCCTGCATTAATTTATCCATAAAATGAAAAAATTGTTTGCGGCAAACATCCTTACCACTTGGGGCATCCATTTTATGAAACTGTGCATTTACCATGCGTTCCAGTTGCTTTATCTTAAATGTTTCCCTGCTGTGAACAATAGAGATACAAATACCTGTTTTGCCTGCTCTTGCAGTACGGCCACTGCGGTGCGTATATACTTCCATGTCATCAGGTAATTCAAAGTTGATAACATGCGTAATGCCATCCACATCAATACCTCTTGCCGCTACGTCAGTGGCAATTAATAATTGCAATTGTTTCTGGCGAAAACGGCCCATTACTTTGTCACGCTGCTGCTGAGTAAGGTCTCCGTGTAATGCTTCAATCTCATATCCTTCCTGTACTAATTTTTCAGCCACATTTTGTGCATCAGCTTTGGTACGGGTAAAAATGATACCATACATGCCAGGGGTAAAATCAATATAGCGCTTCAATGTTTCGTAACGGTGATGTGCGGCTACTGTTATGTATTGATGATCGATGTTAACATTGCCGCTGTTCTTTTTACCTACAGTAATCTCTTTTGGATTACTCATAAAGTTTTTAGCAATGGCTCTTACAGCTGGGGGCATGGTAGCACTAAACAACCAAATGCTTTCCCTATTGATGGTATTTTTTAAAACAAAATCAATATCATCTCTAAAGCCCATGTTCAGCATTTCATCTGCTTCATCCAGCACTACGTACTTTACTTTTTGAAGGTCGATGGCTTTTCTTTCAATCAAATCAATAAGCCTTCCCGGTGTGGCCACTACAATGTGTACACCTCTTTTCAGGTTTCGTATCTGCATGGTGATAGATGCACCACCGTAAACAGCTTCAGTAAATACGCCTTTGGTGAATTTTGTAAAAGTTCCCAAATCATTGGTGATTTGCAAACACAGTTCCCTGGTAGGGCACACAATCAATGCCTGTGGATGACGCTCTGACCGGTTAATCAGGTTCAATAACGGTAAACCAAATGCAGCGGTTTTACCCGTGCCGGTTTGTGCAAGGCCTACAAAATCTGTAGTGCCGGAAAGTAAAATGGGGATGGCCTGTTCCTGTATCGGTGTAGGATTTTCAAATCCTAATGAGGTAACGGCTTGTACCAATTCTTCGTTTAAGCCTAAGGCTTCAAATGCATTCATGTAATGTTTTTTGCGTTTACATGATATGCTATTTGCCTGTTGTTGCGCTACTTAAATACTCCTTAAAGAATAGTAAAAACCAGATTCAACAGCCTTTCGGGCACTTCATGCAATACTCGTGATTAATAAATTGCCGCAAAACTAAGCTTTTTTAGGCTGATAATTTCATTAAATTAATTCTTATTGTAAAAATGTCTTTTTAACTAACGGTAATTATTGGTTAATCTCAATGGAGAGTAAACTGATATGGGTAAACGAAAATACAATGATACCACTACGGTAATTGATTGTAAATAAATATTTTTTAAAAAAAATACTGGCTGTGTAATTTCGTCAAATGCCGGCGTGAAAAAATAACCTGTTATTTTTTTTTATCCGTTTACTTTTGCTGTACCATTAAACTAAAACTTTCTTTTCTGGTCTGTCTGTATTTTTAATTCATCAAGTACTGAAGTATGCAAAATTTTTTATTGCCAGCCTTATTGTCTTTATTCATATCGCTGAATGTTTCGGCACAACAGCCTGCTGCAGAAAAAGAAAAGGCGCTGAAAGATTCAGCTGCCATTATGCAGGATTTGCTGAATTTACTTGATTCCAGTGATGAGCCATCCAGTTATGCATTGGTAACATTGGGTATCGGCAACAGGCTTTTTAGTCTGCATAATAACCAGTTAAATGCCCAGCAATCCACCAGCGCCACAATTGTATACAATCCTTCTATTGGATATTTTCATAAAAGCGGTTTTAGTTTGTCTGGCGGGGCTTATTTACTCAATGATGCAGAAAAAGGTTTTGGGATAACTCAATATTCACTAACACCCGCCTTCGATTTGCAGGGTAGTGATAAATTTAATTTTGGGGTTTCTTATACCCGGTATTTTGTAAAAGATGAATTTTCTGCTTATTCTTCACCGGTTCAAAATGATTTGTATACTTCCTTTTCCTACAAGAAACCCTGGATTGAACCGGGCATTGCGTTAGGTTATTCCACCGGCGAGTATAAGCAGTCAATTATTAAGGATACTACAATTAATAATATTCACCGGGTAATTTATGATTCGGCAACTTTTTCAATAAAATCATTTTCTGCGATGCTGTCTGCAGGCCATCGTTTTGATTGGCAGAATGTATTTAAAAAGGCTGATGGTTTTGAACTGTCACCATCTCTTTTACTAAATTTTGGTTCTTCCACTACGAATATTGCCCATAAAACCAATGCTTCTAATTTATTGAAATTGTTAACTAAAAAGGGCAAGCTCCGCAGGCAGCTTAGTGAAAAGTTTGAGGCACAGTCTTTAGGCTTAAACATTGACTGTAGCTATACTGTAGGAAATTTATCTATCAATCCGCAAATGTACTTTGACTATTATTTGCCTTCCTCAACAGATCAAAAATTTACGCAGGTATTTACTTTATCTCTAGGATATTCTTTTTAAAAAAATCAGTTAACAAAACATTAGAGCATAAAAATTAGAGTTGGCATATTGATTGAATAATAATACCAAACCAACTTTAAATTTTATGAAAGCATTATTATTATCCGCCGTTTTTGCTGTTACATCTTTTTCTATTGCCAATGCCCAGTGGTTTCACACCGGGGTGAAGCTGGGCACCAATGTAAATAAACTGCAGGGTCAGTCTTTCAGTGATAAGTTTACCTATGGCTACAGTGCCGGTGCTTTTGCTGAAATAAAACTGTCAAACAAATTTATGCTACAGCCCGAAGTTTTATTTAACCAAATCAATACAGACACTTCTGATAAATTCAGCCAGCTGTATAAGCTTAGCCCTTCTGCCATTTCGAATATCAAATTGAGCTACCTCAGCATTCCCCTGCTGTTGAATTACAAACTTTCAAAAATTATTTCTGTGCAGGCTGGTCCTCAATATGGCATATTGATCAATCAAAATGAAAACCTGCTGGAGAATGGTAAGAAAGCTTTTAAGCAGGGAGATTTTAGTATGCTGGGTGGCGTGCAAATAAAGTTGGCCAGCATCCGAATATATGGCCGCTATGCCATCGGACTTAATAACCTCAATGATATTGATAACAGGGACAAATGGAAAAATCAAAGCATTCAGTTAGGTGTTGGCTTTGCAATTCTTTAAATGATTTTGAGGTAGACATCCATCACCGTTTGTGCATGTTGTTCGGCAGTAAATTGCTTTGCCTGTTGTAAACCTTTTCTTTTTAAATTATCAGCTAATTCATTATCGGATGCTATCTGCAACATGTGCTCTGCAAGTGTTGCAATATCATTTGGTGAAAAATATAGCCCTGCATCACCCGCCACTTCAGGCAGGCTGGAAGTATTGCTGGAAATGATGGGCAGCCCACTCCACAATGCTTCCAGCAAGGGAATGCCAAACCCTTCAAAGTAAGAAGGGTACAGCAGTGCAAGTGCCTGCTGGTAGATAGCAGGGAAGTCAATGCTTTTTGTAAATCCTGTTTCTTTTGCTGCCGGCAGTTCGTTTAAAAAAATCACTTTCTTCTCCAGTCCATTTGCCTGGATATAATTTTTTATCAGTGCTTTTTCTTTTTTGCCATCACCAATTACTACCAGCGGAATATCCATTTTATCTTTCAGCACAAGCAATGCTTTGCATACAGCAATCAAATTTTTTCTTTTTGTGATGGAGCTTACAAAAAGAAAAAAACGATCCGGCAGCTGGTATCTTTTTTTTACCAAAGCCTTTTCTTCATCACTGATTTTATTTTCAAAAATTGGATTACAGTTTTGGTAACAAACAAAAATTTTTTCTGCAGGGATGCTGTAAAAATGAATAAGATCTTCTTTTGTTTGTTTGCTGATTGCAATCACGGCATCTGCCGCCTGGCAGGAATATTTCATCTTCCAGCGATGGGTATAACGTTCATCAAAATGATAAGTTTCGGGGTAGCGTTCAAAGATGAGATCATGTACAGTGATGACAGTTTTGCCGGATATCTTTTGTATGCCCCGTGGTAACTCATTACTTACTCCATGAAAAACATTGATCCCTGCGGCTTCGATATCTTTTACCATACTGCTCCTGCGCCACCATCCCGGAAACTGTTTATCAAATTTATTTTGTGGGCCTGTTACATGAATGTTATTGAATGAAGTGATATCAAAAAGATCCGTTTGCCTGGGGGCAAATAAATTGTATTGATGCTGTGGAAATTGCTGTGCAAGGCTCACGATTAATGAACGGGTATAATTACCTAATCCGGTGGTATTTTGAAATGCCCTTTTTCCATCGTAGCCTATTTTCATATTGATGAATCTGCTTAAAAATATTTTGTGCAAGATATATAAAACCTTTTCAAACTGCTGCCAGCTTCCCTGCTGCTGTTTGCAGATGAAAAATTGTACAGCGGCTTTTCACTTTTATCTTTTTGTATCTTACGCAAGTTTTATAAACTGTATGCAAAAAATTTCAGCCACCATCATCACTTTTAACGAAGAAAAAAAAATTGCTGCCTGCCTGGCTTCCCTGCAGGGTGTGGCAGATGAGATTGTAGTGCTGGATTCTTTTTCAACCGATAAAACGGCAGAAATCTGTAAACAGTTTGGTGCCAGGTTTTATCAGCAGGCATGGCGTGGTTATGGTCAACAAAAAAATGATGCAGCTGCAAAGGCATCCAATTATTATATACTGAATGTAGATGCAGATGAATGTTTGTCTGAAGCATTGCAGTTATCTATTCTGCAGGCAAAAAAATCGGGACTGGCCGGAGTATATAAAATGAACCGGCTTAATATTTTTTTTGGCTATACTTTTAAACACGGGCTTACTTATCCTGACAATATTTTACGCCTGTACAACAAGGCAGAAATAAAGTGGGTGCCGAGGGAAGTGCATGAAACACTGGATGTGCCGGGGAATATGCCTGTAACAAAATTAGCCGGAGACTTAATACACAAAAGCAAAGATTCACTGGAAGAATTTATCAGCACCATCAATAAATATTCATCACTGAGTGCAGCATCGTACCTTGCGGCAGGAAAAAAAGCTTCCCTGTTTAAAATTGTTTTCAGCCCACCGGTTACTTTTTTCAACGGCCTTATTTTAAAGCTTGGATTTTTGGATGGAGTGCCGGGTTTTATCATGGCTGTTACTTTATCCATTGAAACTTTTTTAAAATACAGCAAACTTTATCTCTTACAAAAAAATAAAAAACATACCGATTAAATCATGGACAATTCATTGCAACCATTAATTGAAGCCGCCTGGACCAACAGGGAATTATTAAAAGATAATACCTACAGCGATGCCGTAAGATCGGTAATTGAGGAAGTGGATAAAGGAAGGTTGCGTACCGCAGCACCGGTAGCAGATGGCTGGCAGGTGAACGAATGGGTAAAGCAGGCAATACTGATGTACTTCGGCATACAGCAAATGCAAACACATACCTTACCGCCTTTTGAATTTTATGATAAAATGAAATTGAAAAGCGGCTATGCAGCACTGGGAGTAAGGGCTGTGCCACATGCAGTGGCAAGGTATGGCGCTTACCTGGCAAAAAATGTAGTGCTGATGCCATCGTATGTAAACATAGGTGCTTATGTGGATGAAGGAACCATGGTGGATACCTGGGCTACAGTTGGCAGTTGTGCACAGATAGGAAAAGGTGTACACCTCAGTGGTGGCGTAGGTATTGGCGGTGTGCTGGAACCTTTGCAGGCAGCGCCGGTAATTATTGAAGATGGTTGTTTTATCGGCAGCCGCTGTATTGTAGTGGAAGGTGTAAGAGTAGAGAAAGAGGCTGTGCTGGGCGCAAATGTGGTTCTTACCCAATCAACAAAAATTATTGATGTTAGCGGCACTGAACCTGTGGAATACAAAGGCCGGGTACCTGCAAGAAGTGTGGTGATACCGGGCAGTTACCTGAAAAAATTTCCTGCAGGTGAATACAATGTTAGCTGTGCATTAATCATTGGCCAGCGCAAACCAAGCACCGATTTAAAAACAAGTTTAAATGATGCGTTGAGAGATTTTAATGTATCTGCTTAATTGGTTTAGGGGTAGATAAGTGTCTTGATCCTTCTGCAGTTTTGTTTAGTAGTTTAGTGGGAGCTATTCAAAAATAAAATTGTTGCAATAATTTTTCATGTCATCCATATTTTGATGGGTGTCAAAATTGAAATCTTTTAGCGGCAGGCGTTGGGTGCCTGCAATAAAATGAGCAGTGTAACCAAGCTGCTGCAAAAAGTGGAATGTTTCCATCGCCTGTTCCCTGCCCACATGCCGGGCTTCAATTTCAACCATTATTTTTGGTTTGTATTGCTGTAAAGTTTGTACGCCGCCTTTAAAAATGCGGAGTTCATTTCCCTCTACATCAATCTTCAAAAAATTGGGCTGTATATTTTTTCTTTTGCAATAAGCATCCAATGTTTCAGTTTCCACTTCTTCAGTAGCCCTCACATCATTTGTGGCCACTGCTGCCACAATGGTAGCGCCGGGAGAAGAAGTATTCATTTTTTTATGAGAAGGGATGTATAAAGTAACTTTCCCTGGTGCATCCGACAGAGCAAGATGTTCCACCTGCAGGTTTTGCCAGTTGAAAAGCTGTTTGATTTTTACAATGTAATTATACAACAACGACTGCGGTTCAAAAGCAAATACATTACCCGATAAAGTTACCTGCTGCCGCATAAAATAAAGATAGCCGGCTTTGTGGGCACCAATGTCTAACACGGTTTGTCCTGGAGTAACGGAGGAAAGAATATAATCTATGCCGCCTTTATCGTATTTATTTTTATACTGGTTTGCCCTGTGCAGCAACTTTATTTTTTCAATTATCTTCATAATATATTGTGTAACCCGTTTGTAAAATTGACCAAATATACTTTGGTTTTGATGAATGAGATTACGGTGAAGAAATCAACCGTATTTATTGCTGTAAATATTTTGCTGTCAATTTTTTTGTGGTGAAAAAAACTTTATCTTCGCCATCCTGAAAATTTATCAGCAGCCCAGGTGGCGAAATTGGTAGACGCACTGTGTTCAGGTCGCAGCGTTCGCAAGGATGTGATGGTTCGAATCCATTCCTGGGCACTTACCCCTTTTTTAAGGGGTTTTTTCATGCCTCAAACTGTAGCAATAGTAAGTTATCCGCTTTCCCCTCTTTCGACTCTTTTAACACATCAGAGCTTTATTGGCAAAAAAAATCCATACTTTTTAAATATTTTCCTTAGAATCTACCAAAATAAAATTTTCGTTTCTAAACCTCGGTTGGCGGAGCCACGGACACTATTATAAGAATTTTATACACAGCAAACCTTTGCAATCAGGTACAATTGACTATACTCCTGTTGAATGTTGCATGCTTTCAATATTTTAAGATATTATGCGTTTGGTATTATCAAAGTGCCGCTTTAATATCCAATGCATGCAAAAACTATCTAAGTGAGTTTTGCTACAAATTTAATCGCAGATATTTTGGAGAGGCATTATTTGATAGATTAGTAGTAAAAGCTTTAGAAAAATCATGGTATCAACCTTATTCCAAATAACGTAAAGTCATTCTTCATTTTATATACTACAAATGAGGAAGTGAGAGAAAAATTAGCCCTCACCAACTTTTATAGTACTGTGTAGCATTCAATATTAATTATGAAAAAACCAGGGTCAGTTGTATCCAACCTGCAACAAACTAAAACCAAATTAAAAAAATTTCGTAAATTTTTTTCCAATGCTACGATTTTTGTTTAATGAATTTATAAAATCCACTCAATTAAAATTTTATTTCATGCTGTTGTTTTTCGTAGTTCTATCTACTATGAAAGGGTATTCAGCCGCTATCACTACTACGGGTAGCGGTAACTGGAGTTCAACAACACCCAATGCTACATGGACAGGCGGAAAAATCCCTCTTTCAACAGATGATATAAATATTGGCAATGGATTTACCTTAACAGTGGATGGTAACGGAACCAGTAATTCAGTAAGTTTTACTGCTCCCGCCAGCGGCACAGGCACTGGTATACTCACTGTGAACTCCGGGCTTTCATTTTATGGTTACAACGGTTGTTTCATTTCCTGCGGCAGGGGCTTCAATAAAAGTTTGAAGTTAAATTTTTTTACCCTCCCCCAAATTAATTTTTAGAACCCAGCTTTAATAAATAAAATTATGAAAAATAAAATAACCTTATTCAATTACGATGGCAAAAGAAATGCTGCGCTAAAAATCAATTTTAAAAAACTTTTGGTATCACTAATTGTATTGCTAATAGTAGGCTTTAGCAGTAATACAATACATGCCCAGTCAATGGGTATAAGTAGCAGCCCTATTACGGCTGATGCATCATCCATCCTTGAAATGAGGACGACCACCAAAGGAATGCTCATCCCCAGGATGACAACAACGGATAGAAATACTATCAGTTTGCCTGCTACTGGATTGATAATTTACAACACGTTAACTAACCAGTTCAATTACTACGACGGAACTTCCTGGGTGGTATTAACATCGGGTAATTCCTTTGTAAGTAGCGTTTCAGGAACTGCAAACCGCATTACAATTGGCGGAACATCTGCAAATCCTACTATAGATATTGCAAGCAACTATGCAGGACAATCATCTATTACCACTTTAGGAACGATAGGAACTGGAACCTGGAACGGTTCACTAATTAATCCCACTTATGGCGGAACAGGTGTAAACAATGGAAGCAATACCATTACACTTGGTGGAAATTTAATCACCTCGGGTGCAAATGCTTTAACGCTTACCACAACAGGCGCTACCAATATAACTTTACCAACTTCAGGTACGCTAACAACTACATCAAACAACTTAAGTTCGTTTGCTCCCACAACCTCTGCTCAATTAGCAGGTGTGCTCTCAGATGAAACAGGAACAGGTGCAGCAGTATTCTCAACTTCACCAACACTTGTTACTCCTGTAATAGGGGCGGCCACCGGAACAAGTTTATCCGTTACAGGACAACTAAGCTCCACAGTGGCAACAGGCACAGCTCCTTTTACAGTAGTTTCCACAACACCCGTAGCAAACTTAAGTATTGGCGGAAATGCCGCAACAGCAACAACAGCTGGTACAGTAACAACCAATGCAAATCTTACCGGCCCGATTACTTCAATTGGTAACGCCACCAGTGTGGCTTCTCAAACAGGAGCAGGTTCAACCTTTGTGATGAGTGCCTCTCCAACATTAACTGGAACACCAACATTGCCAACAGGAACAATTGCAACGACACAAACAGCAAATAATAACACAACAGCAATCGCTACTACTGCGTATGTAGATGCGGCTGATAACTTAAAAGCTAACATAGCTTCTCCAACTTTAACCGGAGTACCTACTGCACCAACTGCAATAGCGGGAACAAATACAACACAACTTGCTACTACTGCTTTTGTTAATGCCGCTAGTGCAACCAATGCAAACCTAACTGGTCCGATAACTTCGGTAGGTAACGCTACCAGTGTGGCATCGCAAACAGGAACAGGTTCTACCTTTGTGATGAATACTTCGCCAACACTCGTTACTCCTGTAATAGGGGCAGCCACCGGAACAAGCTTATCTGTTACAGGACAACTCAGCTCCACAGTGGTAACAGGTACCGCTCCTTTTACAGTAGTTTCTACAACTCCCGTGGCAAACTTAAGTATTGGTGGAAATGCCTCAACAGTAACAACCAATGCAAATTTAACAGGTATGGTTACAAGTGTTGGAAACGCTACAACAGTTGTAACGAATGCTAATTTAACAGGCGAAGTGAC
>JANLQY010000008.1:0-121300 GCA_031368105.1 Chitinophagaceae bacterium | reverse complement strand
GGTCAATACCAAATTCAATTGGCCGCTGGTAGATGGGTGTACAAAAACTGTTATCACAAATGGTAACAATATTCTCTGCCTTCGCCAGTTCGGCAACGGCTTTTAAATCTTGTATAGCGTAGTCCCAACTGTTGGGAGTTTCTAAATAAATAACCGTTGTGTTTGGTAAAATGGCCCGTTCAAAATTTTCAATTTCTCTTCCATCCACATAAGTAGTGGTAACCCCAAAACGTGGCAGTATCACATTAAACATTCTTTGTGCCCAGGTATAAGGTTTGTTCACACTTACAATATGATCGCCACTTTTTACATTGGCTAGCACAGCAGCAAAAATAGCAGCAGCGCCACTGTTAAACACTAAGCAATCTTCCGCAAAATCCAGTGCTGCTAATTTTTTACAAAGTATATCAACGGTTGGATTTTTACCACGGCTGTACAGGTAAGTGGAGTATTCATCTTCAAATGCTTTCCGCATTTCATCCACTTTTTTAAAAGCAAAATTGCTGGTTTGCATAATGGGCGGGGCGATGGCATTAAAATATTGCTCCCGGTCTTCCGCCAGTTCGTTGATGATGTAAGAGGTGTCCATGATATAAAATTAAGTGCCTTTAATTAACCAATTTATCCAGCATCATTTATCACAGTTTGTTTTTTGTGAAAAACAAAATAGATTAGCACAAATGCCGCCAGCACAGCAGCTGCTATCGCCGCAGCCAGCGGATCTGCAATGGCAATGCTCACGCCTACAAATATATAAGCTGCCATAAATATCAACGGCAGCAGTGGAAATAATTTCATTTTATAAATGCCGGTTCCATCCAGGTGTTTTGTTTTTTTACGAAACCAAAAGATGGTGGCGCTGCTCAATACCATTCCAAAACAATCAAGAAAAATTGTGAAGGTTAATATTTTTTCAAACTGCTGGGAGAAAAATAAAATAACCATACACACGGCTGCAAACACCGTCAATGAAAATACCAGCACATTTGTTTTTTCATTCTGTTTTGCAAAAATTTTCGGAAGGCTTCCATCTTCTCCCATTGCATACATTACCCTTGGGTTGCTCATCAACAAACCATTTACATAAGCCAGCACTCCTAAAAAAAGAAAAGCAGAAAAAACAGCAGCACCTGTGGGCCCAAAAATTTTATCAATTACCAGGTAAGCAATTTCTTTTTCGCCTTTCATTTGCTGAAAGCCAACCAGTTTGTAATAACTCATATTTACCAGCAGGTACAAAATGATGATGATGGCGATGCCAATAAAGATACCCCGAGGAATTGTTTTAGCAGGCTGTTGTACTTCGTTACCAAAATTGATAGTTTGCTGATAACCGCCGTAGGTAAAGGATACAGCGATGAGGCTTATGCCAAGGCTCCTGATCCAGCTAAGTGGATCAGTTGATTCATTTACCAGTTGACCTACTGTTTGCTGTGCATATTTATCCGGAAAAAACAACGCAGAAATCAACACTACAATCAAAGTAATTTTGATAATCATTAAAATATTCTGCGCCATCGAACTCATTCGGAGTCCTTTTAAATTGATGATGTAAAAAATAATGATTGCCCCGGAACTCACCAATGCTTTATGAATATCTGTCCATTGACCAGGAAATAATTTTAATAAATAACCACTGCCGATCAATGCCACGCCACTCAGGCTGGCTGCATTACTTACCAGGATAATACAGTTGATGGCGAAGGCAATACTGGGATGATACGCTTTTGCAAATATTTTGTAATACCCACCGGTAACAGGATAGCAGCTGCCAATTTCTGCGTAAGTTAAAGCGCCACACAAAGCAACAATACCACCAACAATCCATGCACTGAAATATACAGAAGGCGCAATGGCATCTTTGGCACTGGTGGCCGCCGTACGGAAAATACCCATCCCAATTACCAGCCCCACCACAATCATGGTAAAGGAAAAAAGATTCAGCTTGTTAGATTTTACCAGCATGATTGGAAGATACAGCAATTTTATAAGGCATAAAAATGAAGCATGGTTTGGCAATAAATTTTATTGATAACGCTGATGACCTGTACAGGAGATAAATTTTTCATGAAAGGTTAGTTACCTCCTGAAAGAGTTGCCACAACAGAAAATTTCCCTAAGTTTGTTGAAAATAAATTCAACATGAAAAAAGCAATACAATTAGCAGTAATACTCCTGGCATTTTTACCTGCCATTAGTTTTGCACAAGACAAAAAAACTTCCTGGCCTGAAATGAAAAATTTTCATTCCATTATGGCAGCCACGTTTCATCCGGCAGAGGAAGGAAATTTAGCTCCTGTAAAAGCAAAAGCAGACAGCCTGTTTATGGCTGCACAGGCATGGCAAAAATCTCCCATCCCCAGTAACTATAAAGAAGTAGAAACCAAAGCTGCTTTAAAAAAATTAGTGATCCGTTGTGCCGCTGTTAGAAAAGCTGTGGAAGCAAACCTGACTGATGTGGAATTAAAAAAACTAATCTCCGCAGCACACGATGCATTTCATACCATTGTGGGTGAATGTAAAAAAGCAGACGAATAATTTTAACGCAATAATTTTCTTAAGCCGTCACGCCCTGGGCATGACGGCTTTTTATTTTCCACAATTGCTGTGCATTGAAATATTTGGCATTTGAAAATGAATGCTGCACATTTGCACCGGATTTGGTTTCCTCACCTCAGGTGAGGGATTAAAAGGGAAGTCCGGTTAAAATCCGGCGCTATCCCCGTAGCTGTAAGGAAGCCCCTCCTAGGCCTCCCCAAAGGGGAGGCCTAGGAAGTGTAAAATTGTTGAAGATTCACCACTGTTCCAACCAATAAAGGAATGGGAAGGTTTCTATGATGCTTCAAGCCAGAAGACCTGCCAGGTACCACAATTGATCATTCACGGCTTTCGGGTGAAAGGCATGGAGTGTAAGCGCTGCAAGGCATTTATATTTCGTTTTTTTATTTTCCGGGAGCAGTTACAAAAAACATTTTCTAAAAATGAAAAAGAAAATTTTTATTGTGGCTGCTGTAATTTTCAGCAACCATTTACAGGCACAAAAACTTGTCCCGACAATTTCGGTAGACACTACAAAAAATCTGGATGAAGTAGTCATCACTGCCAACAAGTATCCACAAAAACAAAGCAGTACCGGCAAGGTATTAACGGTAATTACCCGAACACAGTTACAAAATAATACAGGCCGTACTTTGGCACAGGTATTAAATGAACAGGCTGGTATTGTAATTAATGGATCGCAAAATACTTTAGGAACAAACCTCACTGTGTACCTGAGGGGAGCAGGCGCAGCCAACACTTTGATACTGGTAGATGGTGTTCCGGCAAATGATGCAGCCGGCATCAGCAGCGAATTTGACCTTAACCATTTTGCAATTGACCAGATAGAAAGGGTTGAAATTTTAAAAGGATCACAATCTGTTTTGTATGGTTCCGATGCAATGGCTGGTGTGATCAATATCATTACAAAAAAACAAGATGGCAAAAAAGCTATTGGCTTCAATGCTGCTGCTGCTGCAGGTTCTTATGGCACATTCAAGGGTACAGCAGGTGTAAGCGGACAGGTAGAAAAATTATCTTACAATCTTCAGTACTCCCGTTTGCAGAGCAATGGCTTTTCTGCGGCGCAGGATGTTGCAGGTAATAATAATTTTGATAAAGATGGCTTTACTCAAAATGTATTGGGATTACACTTGGGAGTGCAAGCTGCTACAAACTGGAACATTCGTTTTTTTGGACAGGCAGGAAAATATAAAGCAGACCTGGATGATGCCTCATTTACAGATGATAAAAACAATACGATAGAAAATAAAAATCTGCAGGTTGGCGTAAGTTCTTTGAATACATTTTCTAAAGGCAGCCTTACAGTAAATGTTAATCTCAATAACACAGAGCGCCACCTGGATGATCTAAGAAATGTACCGGATGACCCCAATGATTATGATCCGTTTCATGGTGTATACAAAGGCAAATCAATTTTTGCAGAAGCCTTTACCAATTTGAATTTGCAGCAGCATGTAGGCCTGCTCATTGGCGCTGATATGAGAAATCAAAAAGCGAATATAGAAACCACTTATGGCAACCTAGGAGATGACAGCCTGAAAGCTACCCAAGTGAGTGGGTATGCTTCTTTATTTTTAAAATCACTGGATGGTTTTAATGCTGAATTGGGCGGCCGCTTTACTCATCATTCTAAATTTGGAGATGCTGTTACTTTTTCTGTCAACCCTTCTTATTTGATTAATCAGCAGGTGAAAATTTTTGCCAATATTGCAACCGGTTTCAGGGCTCCGTCTTTATATAATTTGGCATCTGAATATGGTAATCAAAATTTGAAACCAGAGAAGTCAACTTCTTACGAAGCTGGTGTGCAGTATAGCAATACAAAAAATACCATCAACATCAGGGTAACTTATTTTAAAAGGATTATTAAAGATGTGATCATTTTTAAATCTTTGTTTGTACCTCCTTACGGACAGTATGATAACGCCGATAAACAAAAAGGAAACGGCTTTGAACTGGAAGCAACTTTACATCCGGCAGAACAATGGAACATTACTGCCAACTATGCTTTTACAGATGGGAAAATTGAAAGCCTTACTGGCAGTTCAGCAGGCAAGGATACCAGTTTTTATAATTTTTACCGCAGGCCAAAAAACACTTTTAATACTACCATTGGTTATCAGGCTTCCAAACAATTCTATGTAAGTGTTGGAGGAAGATGGGTAGATAAAAGAGAGGATCTTTATTTTAACCTGAACACTTATGCTACAGAGAAAAAAGAATTAAAGTCTTATTACAATCTGGATGTGTATGCTGCTTACCAGGCAATAAAATCGATAAAAATATTTATTGATTTACGCAACGTAACCAACCAGCAATATTTTGATGTGTATGGCTACAACAGCCGCCGTTTCAATTTTATGGCAGGAGCTACTTTTAATTTTTAAAACAAAAAAATAACCAGCATGTCAATACAAAAAATCAACCCACGTTTTGCAACGCTGCTGTTGTTTATGATAGCAGTAGCAGCCATGCGTATCCCCAATGCTGCACAGGTTACACCCTGGGCACACTTTACACCCATTGGTGCGATGGGTTTATTTGGCGGCACTTATTTTACCAGCAAATGGAAGGCTTTTGCATTTCCATTGCTCACATTATTTGTAAGCGACCTTATTATCAACACCGTAATTTTTGATGGCAAGTATGGTGTGATGTACAGCGGCTGGTATATTATTTATGGCATTTTTGCATTGGTTGTTTTGTTTGGCAAATGGCTGATAAAAAATGTAACCATCAAAAATGTAGCATTGGCGGCTACTGTAGCGGCATTAAGCCATTGGCTTATTGCCGACTTTACCGTGTGGATAGGTGGCGGTACCGATTTAAGAACGATGACACCCCTTGCAAAAAACTGGGCAGGGCTGCTGCAATGTTATGCACAGGGTTTCCCTTTTATGAAGAATTTTTTAATTGGCAACTTAGTGTACAGTGGTATTATGTTTGGCAGTTTTGAAATATTGCAACAACGTTATCCTGCATTAAAAATGCAAATAGTATAAAATGATACAAACCGGTGAGTATAAAACTTCACCGGTTTTATTTTAAAAAATATTTTACTTTATATGTGTAAGCATGAAGAAAAAAACTGTGCCCGTTGTGGCAGCAGCTTTGAATGTAAAGTAGGCGACATCTCCCATTGCCAGTGTTATACAGTGAAATTAAATGATGCCGAAACAAAATTTATTGCAGAAAAATTTACTGACTGTCTATGTGCAGCCTGCATGAAAGCAATAAAAAGTGAATACAGTATTTTACAAAGAGAACTGCAGTTGAAAGTTTTTTTAAATGGCAGGTAACATTGCAAAAAAGTATGATCATTTTTATAACAGGCGGCGCAAGAAGTGGGAAAAGTAATTACGCACAAACAATGGCATTAGCTCTTTCCCCAGATCCTGTTTATGTGGCCACAGCAAAAAAGTAGGGTGGTGATTTTGATGAAAGAATCAGGCGGCATCAAAATGACAGGAGCAGCAAATGGGAATCAATAGAAGTGGAAAAAGAAGTAAGCAAAGCTTCCATTGAAAACAGGGTGGCCGTAATTGATTGTGTAACGCTGTGGCTTACCAATTTTTTTACAGCACACAAAAATGATATTGAAAAAAGCCTGGCTGATTTTAAAAATGAATTAGATGTGATTGAAAAGATGAGAGGTGCTTTCATCATTGTGAGTAATGAAATAGGAATGGGCGTGCATGCTGAAACAGAAATTGGTAGAAAGTTTACGGACCTGCAGGGCTGGGCCAATCAATACGTTACTGCAAAAGCAGGTAAAGTGATATTGATGGTAAGTGGAATTCCTGTTACAATAAAAAATCTAGTGGATGCTTAAAGCTTACATGAATTGGAGCGGTGGAAAAGATTCTGCATTGGCATTGTATAAAATAATGCAGCAAAAAAAATATTCTGTCGACTGTCTGCTTACCAGCGTAAATGCAGTACACAACAGAGTTTCCATGCATGATGTAAGACGTGAGTTATTGGAAGCACAGGCCGCTGCTATCGGTTTGCCACTTACAACGGTTGAACTTACAGAGCAACCTACAATGAATGAATACAATTCGTTGCTTCAGGAAAAAGTAAGTGCATTAAAACAGGAAGGATTTACCCACAGTATTTTTGGCGACATTTTTAGAAGATTTAAAAAGTACCGGGAAGATAAACTACAGGAAGCAGGCATGGAGGGAGTTTTTCCACTTTGGAAAATAGACAGCACCGCATTGATACATGAGTTTATTGACCTGGGTTTTAAAACCATCATCGTTTGTGTGAATGAAAAATTTGTAGACAAAAGTTTTTGCGGCAGAATTATAGACAAAGAATTTATAAACGACTTGCCAGCCTATGTAGATGTGTGCGGTGAAAATGGAGAGTTTCATACGTTTGTTTTTGATGGCCCGATATTTAAAACACCTATTTCTTTCATCAAAGGAGAAATGGTTTATAAAGAATATGAAGCACCAAAAAATACAGAAGACAATTGTCATCAACAACAAAATGAGCAAACAAAGCTGTATGGATTTTGGTTTTGCGATTTACTTAAAGTATAAAAATTATGACAAATAATCAAGACTTAAAGCAGCAATTACTGCATAAAATAAATACCAAAACAAAACCTCTTGGCGCATTGGGCAGGCTGGAAGAACTGGCTTTGCAAATTGGGTTGATACAAAATACATTGTCTCCTTCCATCAGCAATCCGCAGATTGTAATATTTGCAGGCGACCATGGCATTGCAGCTACGGGGCTTGTAAATCCTTACCCACAAGCTGTTACAGCACAAATGGTTTTGAACTTTGTAAATGGCGGTGCTGCTATCAATGTACTTTGCAAACAAAATAATATTGTATTAAAAGTGGTGGATGCAGGAGTGAATTATGATTTTGACCAATCACTTAATATCTATCATGAAAAAATAGCAAAGGCTACAAAAAATTATTTACAGGAATCTGCAATGGCAGAACAGCAATGCAAAGAAGCCATAGCTAAAGGAAGTATCATTGTGGAAGAACTATTTAATGATGGCTGCAATTGTATTGGCTTTGGAGAAATGGGCATTGGCAATACTTCTGCTGCATCACTCATCATGAGTGCCATCACTGGTATCGCCATAGAAGATTGTGTAGGCAGAGGAACTGGAAGTGATGATGAACAATTAAAAATAAAAATAGCCACACTTATAAAAGTTTTTGACAAACATCAGCTCTCCTTATTAACTCATCAGCCGCTTAAACTTTTAACTGCAATCGGTGGTTTTGAAATAGCCATGATGGCTGGAGCCTACCTTAAAGCTGCTGAATTAAAAATGATAATTGTGGTGGATGGATTCATTACAACTGCTGCCTTATTAATTGCAAAAAAATTATTGGAAAATGATCCTTCATTGCAGGCCTTTAGTAAATGGGGGCTTGTGTATGCCCACACAAGTGGCGAACAGGGGCACCAAAAAATGCTGGATTATTTAAATGCAAAGCCATTGCTTAATCTCGGCTTGCGGCTGGGAGAAGGCACTGGTGCTGCATTGGCAATACCTTTTATTCAATCGGCTGTAAATTTTTTAAATGAAATGGCCAGCTTTGAAAATGCAGGGGTAAGCAATAAGGAATAGTAACAGCGGGCTAAAAATTATTTTACTTCTGCTGGTTTTGATGTTACTTGCAATCAATTGTAAAGAGCTTAATTTCTTCCCATGCTAAAAAAAACACATGCTTTTTTTGTGATAATTTTGTTGCTTGCAAAAGCTGGTGCATCCGCACAGTATATTTTTACAGGTACAATAATTGATGATGCTAAAGTACCGTTGCAGGGTGTTACTATAAGTGCCGATAAAAAAATAATTGGCATTTCCGACATTGCCGGAAACTTTAAATTTACCAGTACAACCCCAACCATACTTATCAGTTTTTCATTTGTTGGTTTTCAAACACAAGCTGCTGTTTATAAATCGGGGCAGCCTGTTAACATTATACTTTCCAGGCCGGCTATTTTTTTATCAGAGACTATTGTAAAAGCGTATGAAAGGAATACAACCTTAAAAAATATTCCTGT
This sequence comes from Chitinophagaceae bacterium, assembly GCA_031368105.1. GTDB lineage: Bacteria > Bacteroidota > Bacteroidia > Chitinophagales > Chitinophagaceae > Ferruginibacter. The sequence continues at coordinate 112,690 of JANLQY010000008.1, read as the reverse complement.
TTCGGTAACAGTGTTGAGCAGGACTGATCTTGACAGGTATGATAACAATTCTATTGTGCCGGCAGTAAATACTGTACCCGGTGTAAAGATGGATGAACGCAGCCCCGGCAGTTATCGTTTGTCTATTCGTGGAAATTTATTGCGGTCTCCCTTTGGTGTACGCAATGTAAAAATTTACTGGAATGGTATCCCGTTTACCGATGCTAACGGCAACACTTACCTCAACCAGATTGATTTTAATAATATTGGAAAGATGGAAATCATCAAAGGGCCGGGAGGCAGTATGTATGGCGCAGGAACTGGTGGTGTAGTTTTATTAAGCGGCCGAATTTCCGGTAATAATGAAAAAAATTTATTACTCAATACATCTGCTGGAAGTTATGGTACAATAGAAAATAATATTGCTTACCGACAAGGCACAGAAACCAGTAATTCAGTATTGCAATATTCCCACCTGCAAAGTGATGGCTGGCGCAACCATACCAACATGCGGAGAGATGTGGCAAATTATGCCGGCAGTTTTACCATCAGCAAAAAACAAACGATCAATGCCAATATTTTTTACAGCGATCTGTATTACCAAACACCCGGAGGATTAACAAAAGCCCAAGTGGAAGCAAACCCCCGCCAGGCAAGGCCGACAGGAATATTCGGAAGTGCTGAAAGCCAGCAGGCTGCTTTGTACATTAAAACTTTCTACGCAGGATTGTCCCATGAATACCGGTTTAATTCTTCCTGGAGTAACACCAGTTCCATCTATACTTCCGGCACCCGTTTCAGGAATCCGTCCATTTTAAATTATCAGCGAAAAACAGAACAGGGTATTGGCGGCAGGTCGGTAACTGAGTATCAGCACAAACAACTGACTGTTCATTTTGGGGGAGAATATCAATATGGTTTTACCGGGAGCCGAACATTTGGAAACAAGCAGGGCATACCGGATACTTTACAATTTGATGATGAAGTGGCAGCCACACAATACAATATTTTTTTACAGGCCAATGGAAATCTGCCCAGTGGATTTATCATTAATGCAGGTATCAGTTACAATAATTACTGCTATGGATTTACAAGACTGAATCAAAGACCGGTAACTGAAATCAATAAAATATTTGATCCCGTATTTGTGCCCCGTATTTCTTTGTTAAAAAAAATTACGGAAGCTTACAGTTTGTATGCAACAGTAAGCAAAGGCTTTTCTCCACCCACCATTGATGAAATTGTTCCATCAACTGGTGTGTTTAATACATCACTGAATGCAGAAAAAGCAACCAATTATGAATTGGGTTTTAGGGGAGAAATCATTTCAAAAAAATTATTTATTGATGCTGCATATTATTTTCTCCATCTTAATAACACGATTGTTACAAGAAGGGATAACAGCGGTGCAGATTATTTTGTAAACACCGGAAATACCAGCCAGCAAGGCTTTGAACTGTCGGTAAATTATTATCCTGTACGAAATCAATCTCGATTTTTGCAGGAATTAAAGCTGTGGGGAAATTTTACCCATATCAACGCCAGTTTTAAAACCTACCAGCAGGGCAACAATGATTACAGCGGAAATAAACTCACCGGCACATCGCCAAATGTGATAGTAGCTGGTGCAGATGCCAGTACAAAAATTGGGTTGTATGCAAATTGTACTTACAGTTATACAGACGCTATTCCGTTGAATGATGCCAATACTTTTTCCGCCACTGCATACAATCTTTTCTTTGCCAGGGCCGGTTACAAAAAGAAATTAGGTAAAGTTGCTGATGCAGAAATATTTTGTTCCTTTAATAAATCTTTCAATACCCCTTACAGCCTGGGCAATGATTTGAATGCTGCAGGGAGCAGGTTCTTTAATCCATCAGCCCCGGAAAATATTACCGGGGGAATAAAATTAATGTTCAAATTATCAAAAGAATGATGAAAAAAGAATGGAAAATATTTTTAACCGGCCTCATGTTTTTAACAAGGCTGCCGGTACCAAAAAACATTGACCACAGTGAAGAATACCTGCAGCGGTCACCCAAATACTTTCCGCTGATTGGCGGTATTGTAGCATTCATCAGCTTTGCTGCTTTTTTTATTTTTCATAAATATGTAGCGGCAGATGTTGGCCTGCTGGCGTTAATAATCAGCAGCATTTTAGCCACGGGTGCTTTTCATGAAGACGGTTTTGCTGATACCTGCGATGCATTTGGCGGGGGCTGGACAAAAGAAAAAATTCTCGCCATCATGAAAGACAGCCGCCTGGGAACCTATGGTGTAGCAGGTTTGGTACTGACGCTGGCTGCTAAATTTTTATTGCTGAAAGAATTAATCAATGCTTTTTCTTTCAGTTCAACAAATGAATGGCAACTCTATTTTAATTTTTGTATGATGCTGATAGCAGCTCATGCTGTAAGCCGGTTGATGAGTGTGCTGGTAATACAATCCTACCAGTATGTAACGGCAGATGATGGCAGCAAATCAAAACCACTGGCTTCAAAAAAATTATCTGTAGGGGAATTGAATGTGGCGATACTGTCAGCCATGTTGCCTTTTATATTTCTGCCGCATCATTTTTTAATATCGCTGGTATTTATTGTGCCGTCTACTTTTTTGCTGGCCAATTATTTTAAGAAATGGATTGGCGGCTACACCGGTGATTGCCTCGGAGCCATACAGCAGGTAACAGAAATTATTTTTTATTTATCAGCATTAATGATATGGAAATATATTTAGTAAGACACACTACGCCGGCTGTGGCAAAAGGTGTTTGTTATGGGCAAACAGATTTGGATGTAACAGAAACTTTTTTTGAAGAAGCCAATATTATCAAAACATATTTACCTGCCACTGTCCGGTATATTTACAGCAGCCCGTTGCAACGATGTACTAAACTGGCAACTCATTTATTCCCGGAAAAAAATATCCGGTTGCACAATGATTTGATGGAAATTAATTGCGGCCATTGGGAAATGCAGCGCTGGGATGATATCCCCAAAAATGATATTGACCCCTGGATGAACGACTTTGTAAATGTGCGTACGCCACAGGGAGAAAATTATATTGACCTATTTGAACGGGTGAATAAAAGATTCCGGCATATTGCTGCAAACCCTTTGCCGGCTGTGATTGTAGCGCATGGCGGCGTTATCCGTAGCATCTTGAGTTACATTACCAATACAGCATTAATTGATTCTTTCAATGTGTTTACACTGCATTACGGCTGTGTAATAAAAATTGAAACAGCCAATGGAAAACTACAGCACAGCTTCCTCTCCAATATTGCCCACGAAAAAGAAACACACAAACCCTCTCATTTATAGAGCTATCCTTTTTTGAAAATGTATATTTGGCGAAATTTAGCAGGCAATGGATTTTAAAGAAATAGCCATACAGGAAATATTAACGGTAACATTTACTTTGTTTGCCGTGATAGATATTGTAGGCTCTGTACCCATCCTGGCTTCCTTACGGGAAAAAATGGGCGGCACTATACGCTCCACACAAGCCACACTGGCTTCTGGTGGATTGATGATTCTATTTTTGTTTTTGGGTAAACAATTTTTAGGTCTGTTAGGATTAGATGTAAAATCATTTGCAGTAGCCGGCAGCATTGTCATTTTTATTTTAGGATTGGAAATGGTTTTAGGCCACGAATTTTTTAAACCAGACAACAATCCTAAAAGCGGCAGTGTGGTACCCATCGCTTTTCCATTGATAGCAGGCAGTGGCACACTCACTACTATCATGAGCTTAAAAGCCAACTATGCCGATGCTAATATTTTAATTGGCATAGTGATAAATTGTATCGTAATTTATTTGGTATTGAAATCATTGAAATGGATTGAGAAAGTGTTAGGCCCCAATGGCATGACGATCATCAGGAAATTTTTTGGCGTGATATTAATTGCAATTGCAGTTAAAATTTTCGGTAGTAATATTGTAAAGTTTGGACGGTAATTCTAATTACGAATACAGAATGTAGAATTGCTTTTTGTTTTTGATTCCAAATTCAACATTCCCCAGGCCTTGTCGTACAATGGATAGTATAAGAGTTTCCGAAGCTCCAGATCCAGGTTCGATTCCTGGCAAGGCCACCACCAATAACCGTCCAGCTTAAATTCTGGACGTTTTTTATTTTTGGAATGTCCCTCGGAATGTCCTGTATGAAGTTTAAACAAATATAGAACCAGGGTGCAAGAGTGCAAGGATGCAAGTTATTTTTTCATGAGATAACCAAGATATAAAATTGCTAAATTTTTTTAAATAGTGTCAATCTTCATTAAGACTTTAAGGAAAGCCATATACTTGCTATTCCTCAAATGTGTTGTTTACTTATTCGAAAAAAAAAGGGGGAATCAGTAATATCATTGAAGTACTTCGAAAATGCTCCTCTGTAACAATCATAAAAAATGTCAAGCTGAACTTATCAAAAGCTAATACGCTATAATCCCGTCTTCGAAGGATTCAGCCTGATAGCCTGTAATCGCTTTTATGGTTTTATAATGAATGTTTGCGAAATCATTTATGAAAGTGTATTTCCTTCTGAGGAACCAGGCAAAACAAATCAATATCATAGGTAAACATAATTGCACTATTGCATTCTTGCACTCGTTTGAGATAGAATGTAGTGAAAATTTGGGAGAAGCCTTTCTTTAATCTTCTTTCACTTAGGATGTCAGTATACCTAACTTGCTTTCCAGGTTTTTTCCTTTGGCTTTTTGCACGTTTAGAAATGCATTCTGAGTAATTTTTATGCCCTGCAAGTTTTAAAGTCTTGAAATGTATTTTGAGTATTGTTGTGCCCTGTAAGTTTTAAAATTGTGCATGCAAAAAGCGGTGGTGAAGGTGAATAGGATTACCCGGTCAGCAGCTGTTAAAATAAAAACCGCCATTGTTTATTAAATTTAATTTAAACAATGGCGGTTTGCTTTCAAAGCCAGTTATTAACTATTCCACTCTATCTTTTGTACCCATTATTTTCTCATCATTTTAATGGTGTACAACTTTCCATTAATAATTGTTTTGAGTAAATAGATACCCGGGGTTAATGCTGGCAGGTCATCCAATAAAATCGTGGCACTGCCTCTTTGAATCAATTTTTTCTGGTAAAGCAGTCTTCCCTCTGTTGAGTACAAGGCTACATTGTCTGTTTGATCAGTTGCTGTAACCGCAATTATTTTTAAATTGATATTTTGGCTGAAAGGATTGGGATAAGCACTTATCAACGGTTCATTATTATCGCCTGTTAACCTGATAGAAATGACGATGGAATAAGTAAACCTTCCATCTATATCTACCTGCCGCAATCTGTAATAAAGTATATCTGATAAAAGTGCAATTGAGTTGACATCAACGAAAGAATAATTATTGGTAACACTGCTATTTCCCCTTGCCTGCACTTCGCCAATTTTTAAGAAATGCACTCCATCCAGGGATCTTTCCACATCAAAATTCCTTGCATTAAATTCGCTGGTGGTTGCCCATTTAAGCAGTGTATTGGCACCACTTTTATGCCCTGTAAAATACAGCCAGGTAATAGGTAATACAACCTGTGTGAATTTAACCTGTGCTTCACAACTGGTTTTTAAATTCTCAATATTGTCAACATTGTCTGTAGCCCTGGTGAAAAAACAGTAGGTGCTATCCGGGCTTCCTTTAAAATAAATAGAAGTATCAGGTATTCCAGCTTTGTAAATTGAATAAGGCCCGCCATTTACGGAAACATACAAGGCGTATTCTTTCACTCCTGATCCTCCTGCATCATCCTGGCCATTCCAGCTTAATAAAACCGAATCTATGGAAGACTCTGGTGCCAAAGGATTCATGGTACTCACCGGCGAAACTGCATCTATAATATTGACCCAAGTATTGGTTGGAATTGGATCATTATTATCAAACACAATTTGTGCAATCGCTGTAATGGAATCTCCGGTTTGAACAGAGCTGCCTGGCCTTATAGTGTAGCTAACAAATCCCTGTCCGGATTTAATCAAATCATTAATTGGAAGGAAGCCTGCCAACGGATTTGCAGGTGGCAAACCTGTAGCCGGATCAATTGACTGGAAAACCCAGAACAGTTCCCTTTTAACAACATCAACACCTGCTGTTAACTCTACATTTATACCAATACTATCCGCAAGATTTAATACTGTAAAGTAGCTTGATTGAGATGCTGTAATATTAAATGTTTTATTATTGAACCCAAAGTTGCCCACCCTGAACGAAAGAGAATTAAGGTTGTCATGAACTTTTTGCCTGATCACCACTCTTTGTGCTGCAGTTGATGCAAACACAGAGTCATTTTCAAAATGAATGGTAAATGACAGGTTTGCTTTTGCCGCTACCATATAGGAAGTTCCATAACTGAGTGGCCCAACAATTTCATTTGGATCACAGGAACCAACTACCGGGGTGCAAATAACTTTTTTTGCAATGCAAGCTGCAGCATCCAATAACCCGGAAGCACAATCTGCAAGATCAATAAGGTTTTGCACATCATCCCTTCCCGGATATTTTTTTCCATAAACCACCTCATTAATACAGTCACCGATTTTTAAGCCACAAATAAAACTCTTAACAGCAGGAGTCCACCAGGGTACCCTGCCTCCACCAACAACAATGCTAAAGCCACTGGTTGCCGGGCTAAGTATGGCTTCTGCACATACTACCCAGGCGTTTAAAGCACAGTAATCTTTAGACACTTTTTTGGCATAATCTATTCCAAGGTCTTTAAAAGGATCATCACTCAATGGCCCGTTTTTCAGGAAATCAATTATTTCTTCACAACCACTGCCGCCACCACTGCTTTGTCCACAAGGAGAAGAAGGATCACCTGATCCGCCAGGTCCATCAGGTCCACCAGGGGAACCTGGTCCACCAGGTCCTCCGGGATATCCCGGTCCACCCGGTCCACCCGGTCCGCCTGGTCCACCTGGTCCACCTGGTCCACCTGGTCCACCTGGTCCACCAGGACCTCCGGGTCCACTAGGTCCGCCCGGTCCGCCCGGTCCACCTGGCCCACCCGGTCCACTAGGCCCCGCAGGTCCGCCCGGCCCCCCCGGTCCGCCTGGTCCACCAGGTCCACCTGGAGCTCCAGCTCCACCAGACCCACCAGGCCCACCGGAACCTGGAGCTGTACTTGAATTGCCAGGCCCTCCGGAACCACCCGGACTTCCAGATTCGCCTGTAACACCAGGTGCACCCGGCACTCCATTTTCTCCAACTCCCGGCACATGTGCCTTAAAGCCAAGGAAGATGGTATCAGCGCCCGGTCCATCTTTTAAACTTAAATAAAAATAGCCGCCGTAAGTTTGATTTTGCTTTTGAAATAATGTAGCATCCAGCAGGAATTTATTTGCTGCAAAATTTGTGATGCCTCCTGTTGCAACAATCATTGCCCAGGATGTATCTGCCCCCGGATACCATCCTGCAAGTATGCCGGGTTTATCGTTGTAGGATAATGAAGATATGTAAACCAGGAATGGATTTGTATTGGTTGCTGTAATATCCAATACGCCATTTACTTTCGTAAAATCCCAGCCGGGATCCACGCCGGGCTGACCTACTGCACCAGTATATCCTGGCCAATACAAGGACTTATTTATCTCAAATAAATAGCTTTGTCCTGCATCAAAAGTTTTATTGCCGCTTATTTCAAGCAAGCCTGGGCTTGCTCCGGGGCTATAGGTATAAGCAGGGATTGTATCATTGGCAATATCCAATAAGCATTTCCATCCACAGCCAAGGTTTAAACCAAATGTATCAGCAGGATTAATTAGGCCTCCCACGAAATAATTCTGAATTAATGTGTCTAAGAAAGGCTGACTTCCCTGTGCTGCCAGTTTATAAAACCTGTTTTGATTGTCTACCCCAAAATATTGAGGAGCCGCCAGTATGTTTTCCCTTAAATAATCAATAAATGCTGCCTGTTTACGTACAAACTGATCGGTTGTAAGTCCGTAAGCTCTTGGTTTAATTGGGAAGGTATTTCCTTGGAACCCATTAACATAAAAACTCACAGTAAATTCTTCGCCCGGAGCAAGGTTTATACTTAGGAAAGGAATTACTTTAAGCTTGTTATCATCATACCAGTCATTTTCAGATGCCAGGTATCCATTTTGATGATAGGTACTTTGTTTTCTTACATTACCCGAAACAATCACTTCCCTAACTGTTACATAACCGGGTATGGTGAGGTTCCCCTGTATGTAGGGGATATTTATATTGCCTGTGTTTTTTCCTTTAAAGGTAAAAAGCCCTACCTGGTTTCTTCTAACCTGGTTGGGTGTAAGCGGAATAAAGTCCAGTACATAACCTGTAGATGCCTCTACGGTAAGCCCATCTGGCAATTCAGCTTCACTGGCATCCGGGTTAATTACAAATACATCGTACGTGTTGATTGCGACTGGTTTTAAATTCCATTTAACTTTTAGCTGTGTACTATTAATGAATTGCTGTATTGTGCCTTCTGTTACCTGGTTGCCGGCATTATTTCTTAAAACAATTCTTGAATTATTTTTAAACCCTGCACCATAAACCATTGTGCTTATTTCATCCCTGCCCACTACATTAGGTGTTATTTTTATGATAGAGAAAGGAAGTGCTTTTACCAAAATAGTGATTGGTTGCGTAGCAGTTATTTCCCTTGATTCTATCCTTATATAATAGGTTCCTGCATGGGTATTGCTAACCAGTAATTGCTGGTTCAATGTGGTGGCATCAATACTCACCGCATCATAATCGTAAGGAGTAGGTACCCTGTCAAAGGCAATGTACATGGAGTTGCTGCCAGCCTGGTTAGTCAAACTACTGGTAAGTGAAGCCAGCAAATCGAGTCCGGCTCCAACAGTTATTTTGTAATATTTAGTCGAGTCTTTTTTAAGTAAATCCTGTTTGGATACATCAAGTGTAAGTTCTACTGCATCAATATTTACCGAATCATTAGATACTGTAGTATTGTTATCAATATTACTTTCATTGATGGTATTTAAAATATTGGTTCGGCCAATGCCAAAATAGTTTCCAGCTTTTGGTACATTAACAATGCCATTGAATTTTCCCAGGATTGAATCGCCTGGATTTAGCAGGAAGGTTAGCGTGTGCCATGTATTGATGAGCTTATCCAGATCTCCTTCAAAAGTTTTGTTGGCGGATAGATAAAATGCATTTGTCAGCGATCCAATGGCTGGATTGAAGCCTATATTTTTAACAGCATAGTCTGCAGAAATGGATTGCCCCAACAAGGCAGTATCGGGTATTTTGAGCAGTGATACAAATAAGTCTGATTGAGGTAAAGTATTTAGCAACTGAATATTGATAAATTTTGAAGCTGTATTATTTGCTTTTCCTGTTGGTCCTTCATATAAATCGCCACTGTTATTAGTCCTGAATACCAGGTAATAATTACCAGACAGGTAAGCAGGAACGGAGACCAAAACGCTATCGGTATAAGATTCACCGGGTGCCAATATTCCATTGTGCGTATTAGAAGCAGCCTGTACAGAAGAAGTGGATATTTGTCCCGAAGTAGAAAAATATGCCCCGTCGTACCATGTTGCCAGGCCTGTTGCTGCCGGCCCTTCATTTTTAATACTGTAGTGCAGGTAAAAATTAGATCCTGTATAAAGAGGAGCAGGTGGGTTGCTCAAAAAGCTGACAACCAAATCCGGATTGGGAGAAGCCGCAATATCTATGGCTCTATAAGCAGTGTTATTGGAGGCTATTGAGTCAGTAGCATTACTATTGGTGTAATCTGTAACGAGGATGAGATATTTTGAACCTGCAATTTCAAAAGGCAACCTGGTATCTGCAGACTTGTTATATTGGCCTCCTGGCATTAAGCCGGTATTGTTTGAAACCTGGGCTAATTGAATATCATTTACATCTGCAATTGTATCGTTTGATAACAATAACCTGTCTTGCCAGTTATTGGCAGTGGTTTTACCTGCTCCCTGGTTGGCAACCTGCCAGTTAACAGTAATCGTATTACCTGTTGAACCTGTTGAAGGGGTGATGAAACTATTTATTTTGAGATCCGGTTTATACACAACAGGAACCACTACCGGATCAACAGGCAATACAGTTGTAAATCCGGAGCTGCCGGAAGTTACTGATGACAGCCGGTTATTTCCTTCAGCCAGGTGTTCATATATCCTGTTAGTTCCATCTGTGAAAACAAAGAAATATACTTTTTTGCCGCCAAACATTTCGGGAACTGTAATGATTTTTTCATTCGCTATTTCCTGCCCGGAAAGTAAATTAGTATTTTGATGTTGTTGTATTGCTAAAAGGAATTGGTTACTACTAAATACCGAATCAGTGGAACAATATATATTATCATTGAATGATTGATCATTTAGGTTTCCCTGGCCAATATTCTTCACGGTCCACTTGAAATTAAATGGCACCTCTGCCTTTACTATTAGCGGCGCCTGAATTTGAGTAACAGTTAAATCAATTATTGGAGAGAGGCTTATGTTGATAGGGTTAGTGCTCCTGCGTACATTATTCCCTTCGTTGGAATATTCAAATACCTGTTCTGCTGCATCTGTTTTTACATACACATAATAAGTACCTGTCAAATCATTGGGCAGGGTTATTTCAAAACTACTATTGTAAGTATTCCCCGGTTGAAGGTAAGTGCCATTGGAATATAAATTTACACCTGCCTTAATTAGGTTAGATCTGTCAAATACACTGGAAGTAGAAATATAAATACTATCCACCCATGTATTTTCTCTTGGTGCATTTCCGCCATCATTTAATACCGTCCAGTTTATTATTACTTTCTGTCCTGTTAAACCTGTTGCTGGGGCCGCTACATTGGAAATAACCAGATCAGCCGGGGGTGTTAAGATGACATTGACAGAATCACTCCTTTTTAAATTATTGGCATTATAGGGTCCTTCGAACACTTCATCAAAACCATTGGCTACAACATAGATATAATAATTACCAAAATAATCATAGGGGATTTCAACCTGTTGAGAAATGGTATAGCTACCATCAACGGCCAGGAACGGAGGGTAGCTTAAATTCGGAGCAAGGCAATTGCTAAAGTTGCGGTTAAATCCATTGGGAGTGAATTCGTATGACCTACTTCTGCTGAACACAGAATCTGCAGAAATAAAATACCTGTCGAACCAACCGAGTTGAGGACATGGGGCAAGTGATGTGCCTACTGCAGCTACCGTGCCCACATTGGTTATCTTATAATTTATAGCAATGGTATTACCTCCAAAAACAGAGGTAGGTACACCCAAAGAAGTAACCTTTAGATCCGGCAAATCTCCATAATTAATAAGGATGGTATTGTATTGGTAATTATTGTTTTCATTGGATTCCGCCATTCCAAAACCATGTGCGCCACGGCTTCCGCCAGGGATATTACATTGCTCTGTTGTCCAGCAATAGGCATCTTTATTGTCAGTAATTACAAAAAGATAATAAGTGCCGGTGAATCTATCAGGCAATGTAATCGTTTTTGTATTGGTATAACTTTGACCAGGTTGCAGGAATGATTGATTGGAGAAACTGCCCAGTAAAATATCATCTCCAATTCTTAAATCAAGATCGGTTGACAAATAGATATAATCTTCCCACTGATGTGTATTGGTACTTCCCAGTCCATTGTTTTTAACCGTCCAGCTTACTGTAATTTGTCTTCCTGCGGTGGCATCAGCTGGATACTGCAGGGAGGTTATTGTAAGATCGGGCAGATCCAGCACATTGTTTACACTAAATTTTTGAACACGGCCATCTGTACTTAAACAATCATTTTTAGCAACTACCTGCCACTTATAAAAAATTCCGCTTTGCAGTCCACTGCCTATGCGTATATTGATATCAGTGATATCAGTAACATAAGCTGTTGCCGGCCGGTTTTCATTTTCAGGCCAAATGTACAAATCATATTTAGTCGTATTAATTCCAGGAATCCATGAAAGACTGACTGGCAGGGATAAATCAGCGCTGCTGTCTGCAGGAAGCATATCGCTAACCAACGCAGGACTTGCAGGTGCAGTAATGGTAACCTGTATGTTACTTGTATTGCTGGCTGCACCACAATTACCAGTTGCTTTTACTGAAATAGTATAATTGCCCGGCGTTTGCCAAATAACTGATGCTGTATTATTGATGGCAGTTAAATTTCCGCCACCAGATATTTCCCATGTGTATTGTGCACCAGCCACTGGATTTACCTTATAGGTTTGTTGTGAAGGACAAACATTGTCCGGTCCGGAAAGGCCGGTTAGAAAATCAATTGTAGAGCAGAAAGATGTCTGTACTTCGGTGGCAGCATTGTAATCAGTATTGCCAGGTTGATTGGCTTTGATGGTAACAGTTCCAATGCCATTTAAGAAAAGTGTATTTCCTGTAATGGTGACTGGCCCTGAAACAATTGAATAAAAGATTTGCAATCCTGAATTAGCAAATGCTTCCAAAGCAAATGGTGCAACTCCTAAAATCTTATCTGCAACCACAGGGAAACTGATGGATTGTGCAGCCTTGTTTACTAAAATGCTTTGCTGAGCAGTTGCAGCTTCATAGGTTGCATTGCCTGCCTGGCGGGCTTCTACAACCACTGTGCCTGCGCCGCTAAGCGTTACTGTATTACCCGAAATAGTAGCAGAGCCGGAGAATATACTATACGTAACAGGAAGGCCGGTAGAGGCAATCGCATTTACAGTAAAGGCAGGGTCGCCAAATGTTTTATCCGCAACAGGGTCAAATGTTATTGTTTGAATTAAGCCGATCACTTTAAACACCCGTTGGGCCGATGCTGCGTTGTAAAATTGATTACCTGCCTGTGTAACTGTTATAGTAACAGTGCCGGTATCTCCCAACAAAGTGATTGTATTTCCATTAAGAGATGCAACTCCTGTAGCTGGTGTTGTAGTAATTGAAGATACCAATGGTAACCCAGTTGAAACTGTTGCATTAAAATTAAATGCAGGATCATTAATACGTTTATTTGGGATATTATCTATTACAATATTTTGGTTCCCTTTAGTAACATTGAATGTATCATAAACCTGTGGAGCAGCGGTGTAATTGCCATTGCCACTTTGGTCTGCCGTAACATAAATAATGCCTGTACCTGTTATAGTAATGCTGTTGCCAGAAACCGCTGCAATATCTGCAGGTACTGAACTAACGCCAATAGAAACAGGTAATCCGGAAGAAGCAGAAACTGTTATACTAAATGTATTATTACCGTAAGCCCTGTCTGGTATTGCGGCAAGATTGATGGATTGGTTCGCTTTTGAAATCCTTAAAGAATCTGTTGCACTGCCGGTATAGTTTGTACTGTTAATAGTTGCGATTACTTCATACGCACCTGCATTAATGGGTGCTGTAGCGGTTCCATTATAGGTAAATGTAACAGGCAATCCTGAAGGAACGGTTGTAGCCGTTGCAGTTTTAGCTGAACCGGTGAACACCTGGCTCAGATTGCTTAAAACCACTGTTGCCGCTGCTTTTTGTACGGTAAAAGTTCTGTCTGCAGATGCCGGATTATAAGTTCCATTACCGGCTTGTGTTGCCCTTACAACCACTATGCCTCCTCCATTAATGGTGATGGTATCGTTGGATACCGATGCCGGCCCACTCATAATACTAAACGATACCTGCAAAGCAGTTGAGGCCACCGCATTTACTGTAAAAGGTGCATCACCAAATACTTTGTCAGGTATGCTGTCAAATACGATTGTTTGATTTAATAAGGTGGTGACATTGGCAGGCAGCGATACCGGTCCTATACCACAGGTATTGATATACGCAACCGAATAAGTTCCATCAGAAGCCGCAAAATAATTTGCATTGGTTGCACCCGGAATTAATGCGTTATTAATGTACCATTGATAACCATTTACCGTTGTGGAGTTTGCATTGGACGCTGACAAATTTCTGTTATTAATTAAGATAACAGGAATTAAAACAGGGGCTTCAGAATAAACTGTTACAGCTAAACTGCGTATTTGTCCATTGCCACAATTATTGGAAGGGGTAAGTGTTACTGTATGTGTGCCTGCAGTAGTCCAGTTAATAGAAGCAGTAGCGCCGGTAGAATCAATTGTTCCTCCGCCTGATAAAGCCCAGGTATAAACAGTGCCAGGCTCTGCAACACTGGCTGAGTATGGTTCCGTGCCTATGCAGGTTTGCGATTTACCTGTAATGCTAAATGATTGTTCCAGAACTCTTTTAATAGCAAATGAAGTACTGCTTGCAGCACTGGTATCTGTGGGGGAACTGGCTAAAATTCTAATTCTGTAGGCATTGCCTGCAGATGCATTGGCTGGTATGGTAGCCCGGATGGTATCATTATTATTTCCTGTAAATGAACCAATATTAACCGGGTTGCCAAAGTTCCCATTTACATCAGATAATTGAGCTGAAAAAATATTATTTGATCCATAAGCCATGTTAACAGAATAGGGGATATTGAAGGCATTTCCTGCACAGGCGGTTGCTGCAATATTACCTACTGTTATGTAAATGGCAGAAAGTGGTTTCACTTCAAAACTTCCATAATTCACCAGAGACCATTTGCCTGCAGCATTCAATCCACGTAGATATATTTTATGGTTGCCAATAGATACATTGGTCATATCAATCGGGAAAGTTAAACTGGTAATATCTGTTGATGGAGAAATAGAAACACTGGTGCCGTTTCCAAAACCAGGGTCGGTATCTACAAAATATTCAACCTTTACAATATTGGATAAAATATTGGAAGAAGACAATACTTCTTTATAAAAACTCCTGGAATTGGTATGGCTCCAGCGGCCATTTGCATCCCTGAAACGTACACCGATGTTATGAAATCCTGCATTGACAGCAGTTATGTCTGCAATGAAATTTACATTGTTTAAATCGGAACCTGCCGTAATAGGGATATTAACGCCATTGCCGTAACCAGAGTCAGTATCTATAAAAAACTCTCCGGCAGCAATAGCTGGTAAGGTATTTACGGAACCGGATAAATTATCTTTATAAAAATTGCGGACATTGACTGTACTCCACTTTCCATTGCTATCCTTAAACCGCACATACAGGTTATGAAACCCGGCTGTTAATGCAGTTACATCAAAAGTAAAAGTCAGGTTATTAATATCACTACCAGCAACAACAGGTATATTGCTTGCATTACCATAACCAGGGTCGGTATCTATAAAATATTCTCCACTGGTGATATTGGAAAAAATATTGTTGCTATTTAGAACTGCTTCTTTATAAAAATTACGGGTATTGACTGTACTCCATTTTCCATTGGTATCTCTAAACCGAACATACAGGTTATGAAAACCGGTTGTTAATGCAGTTACATCAAAAGTAAAAGTCAGATTAGTAATATCATTGCCAGCAATTACATTTATATTATTTGCATTGCCAAAGCCAGGGTCAGTATCAATAAAGAATTCGCCCGATGTAATGTTGGATAAGGCATTATTGACATTGTTAATATTCTCTTTATAAAAAGTACGAACCGGAGACAAAGACCAACCTCCTTTTGTAACTGCCCTGCCTTCCTCTATCACCTGGTAAGGAGTTACCAAAGACCTTACATACAAATTATGAAAACCTGTAGTAAGGCTGTTGATATTGAATTGAAAATTAGCAGTTACATCTTGTTGCCCCTGTGTTATTGGAACATCATTGCCAGCCCCAAAGCCGGGATCAGTATCTGTAAAATATTCTACCCTTACTACATTTTGTGCATTGGCATTAAATGATGCGATACACAAAATTATCAGCACTATAAAACACTTCCTCGTAAAAAGTTGATACTTATTCATGACAGTTTGGGCGGTATTATTCTTACTGATTTTTGGCTAATGGTTCATGCAGGCATTAATTATTTGACCTCACTTTTATTTGTACATCAATGGGGTCACTGTTACTGCCTACCGGCTGGTTGGCAAAGAAATAAATAGCGGGAATAGCCGGAATACCCGACAATGCGTAAGGAGTAGAACCTCCATACATACCAGCATCCACAGGAGTTTGTACGGTACTGCCATACCCGGCACCGATAGCTGGAGAACCTGCCTTCAATTTAAAATAAGCATCAAAACTACCGCTTCCAAAAAATACAGTTGCCATATCTGCATTCGACTGGTTACCATCAGCAGTTCCAAATTGGGTGCTATTGCCAATATTATTTGCAACCAGATTACCTGATCCATCAAAAAATCCGGTGTACATAATATTATTGGTGATGGAACTGTTGTATGCTGTAACAGTTCCCCTGCGGAAAATATTATTCTTAATGATTGCTACTGTGTTTGGATTGAGTTGTAAGCATTGTGCCGTTGTTCCTTCACCATAGTAAGCATGGTATGACAGGAAATTATTTGAAATTAAAATGCCCGTAGAAGCAGCATTATTAGTAATGATTAAAGCAAAATTTTGTAAAATAAAAATATTGCTTGCTCCACTATTGATGTACACAATCCCAACACTCCAATCGGCATTACTTCCGTTAAAACTTGCAAAATGATTTCTGCGGATAACAATATCATTGGCATTGATGGAGATAGCGCTTCCGTTTAAAGAAAGACCTTCAATGGAACTGCCGGCTGATCCTGCATTTAAAGAAATGCCATCTGCTTTGGATGGCAAAGCGGATGCCTGTAATCCCTGGTTATCGCCTAAAAAATAACCGGTACCAATAATAGCCAGTTTTTTGGAACAGGTTAATGCTCCATAACTTGCTGGCGAACTTTCCAAATAGATTGTGTCACCGGAGGCAGCACCATCATGAGCCGCCTGTAACGTGGTAAAGTCAGCGTTGATACCTGGGTTGTTATTTACACGCCAGATTTTGGCAAAGGCGGAACTGCTAAATATTGCAGTTGTTAGTGCAAGAAGGAATAGCTGTTTCATTGGTTATTTTTTATTAAAATGAAAATTAAATGTTGAAAGTATTAATTGCTTGCAGACTGCCATCAAGCATCTGTACAATAATATTATTACCCGATAAAGAGCCTTACGTGCTCTTGAAAAAATACTGAATTTTTAGGCAGTTGTTAGATAGGGGCCGGAAGCTGTAAATCGTTGATTAAATATTGACTTATCAATTAAGTAAGCGGAGGCATTGAATTATTGCAAACAAATCAGAGGATGAATTTATTGAGAAGTAAGTTAGACATTTATTTATTAAGATGAAAATTTATTTTTTGCAGAGGCTTCTACTGATCGTCAACTATTAAGAAGCAAGTTTTCGATTATTAATTTGAAAAAGTTTGGGGGAAATAATTCAGTGATGCTTTTTATTAAAAGAAAGATTGTAAATACCATTATGACTGGAAACAGGAGTGCTTTAAGTTGATATTGTAAGCAATAGTTTCTTTTCATCATGTTATTTAAATGACCAATTACAGTATAAATTCAAAAAGAGGTTGGAATGCGATGAAGCATTTTTTTATAATTGTTGAAATAATTGGAATCGTTTCAATTAAACAAAAAAATAAAAATATTCAGTTACAAGTTAATGAAAGTGTTATCTCCCAGAATGTAATGTAGCTGCCATAATTTTTTTTAATGAAAGATACAGTTGTAAACAGGCAATTTGGTAAAACAATGGTAAGACAATTTTTACTTTCTAATACTTTTTAACGTTGTTCGATCGCCGTTTTTATTTGAGAATTTCAGCTTGGAACGAGCTGAAAGGAATTGAGAGTAAATAGAAGGAATGTTGGGTAGTTGTGTCAAGGCCACAAAAAAGCAACCACTAATTAATGGTTGCTTTTTATTACAATTCTTTGGGGATTAACTGGCTACCAGCCTGAATCCATTACCATGAATATTTACAATTTCAATGGTGCTGTCTTCTTTCAAATATTTGCGGAGCTTGGCAATATATACATCCATACTGCGGCCGTTGAAGTAAGTATCACTGCCCCATATTTTCTTTAAGGCTGCTTCTCTTGGCAGCAAATCATTTTTGTATTCACACATCATTTTCAGCAGTTCATTTTCTTTTGGTGAAAGTGTATTCATTTTCCCGTTAATGCTCAATTCCCTCAGCCTGGGGTTAAAATGGTAATTACCCAAATCAAATTCAGCATTCACTTCTTCCCGGTGCAGTTCCTCATTTCTTTTCAGGATGGCTTTTATTTTCAGCAACAGCACTTCGCTGTCAAAAGGTTTGGTGATGTAATCATCAGCTCCCAGTTTGTAGCCCTGAATAATATCATCCTTCATGGTTTTGGCAGACAGAAAAAACAATGGTACATCAGGATTGATATCCCGAATCTCTTCTGCCAGCGTGAAGCCATCCATATTGGGCATCATCACATCCAGCAGGCAGATGTCAACCTTTTCCCTTTGAAAAGCAGCCAGTCCAAGCTTGCCATCCCTTTCCAAGATCACCTCATAATCGTTCAGCTCTAAATAATTTTTTAATACCATCCCCAGGTTGGTATCATCTTCACACAATAATATTTTCGGTTTTGTTGCTTCCATGTTTTAAAAGTTTATTAGCAAATAAAATAATTCCAATTTTGATATAGCTAATATAGTGACTAATTTTTTGTTAAAGGTATTTTAACGAACCTTGCATACAGGTGTTTCAATTTTGATGCCAGCTTCATTTTATTTTTTTCCTCACAAATAAATAAAGACGTAAAAAAAATTTGCTTAGTTGCCCCTGCATCCCGGAATGAAAAAATCTTACACATAAAAAACCTTTCTATTTTTTCCAATACCCTTAGTATCTTTCCTAAAATATTTTTATCATGGCAAATAAAGACCAGTTTATAGAAGCCGTAAAAGCAGGCTACAGCTTTAAAGGCGAATCGGTACAAATAGGGGCAGCTGTACTTGACGGAGAAGTAGTGGCATCTGCTGTAGTGAACCTTCCTTTAAAAACACTGAACCGCCACGGATTGATTGCGGGTGCTACTGGTACCGGTAAAACAAAAACACTTCAGATGATCAGTGAGTTTTTGAGTGATGCCAGTGTGCCGGTGATGGTGATGGATATTAAAGGCGACCTGAGTGGTATTGCTGCAATCGGTGCTGCCAATGATAAAGTAAATGACCGTTATCAAAAACTGAACATGACTTATACGCCGGCATTGTTCCCGGCAGAGTTGCTTACGCTTACCGGAAAAGATGGTGTGCATTTGAGGGCTACCGTTAGTGAGTTTGGCCCCATACTGCTAAGTAAAATTTTAGAGCTGAACGATATACAGGGCGGCGTAGTAGCCATGATTTTTAAATATTGTGATGACACCAAACTGCCATTGCTCGACCTGAAAGATTTTATTAAAGTATTGCAGTATGTGGGTGATGAAGGCAAAGCAGAATTAGAAAAAACTTATGGCAAAATTTCCACCACCAGCACCGGAACCATTTTACGGAAAGTAATTGAACTGCAGCAGCAGGGAGCCGATCAATTTTTTGGAGAAAAAAGTTTTGAAGTGGACGACCTGATGCGTATTGACAACCAGGGCCGTGGTATGATCAGCATTTTAAGGGTTACCGATTTGCAGGATAAGCCAAAATTATTTTCCACTTTCATGCTGCAGATGCTGGCTGAATTGTATGCTTCCTCACCGGAAGAAGGTGATTTGGACAAACCCAAATTAGTGATCTTCATTGATGAGGCACACCTTATTTTCCAGGAAGCCAGCAGCGCTTTGCTGCAGCAAATTGAAACCATTGTAAAACTCATCCGCTCAAAAGGCATTGGTATTTTCTTCTGCACACAAAACCCGATGGATGTGCCGGCGAGTGTGCTGGCGCAATTGGGTTTAAAAATACAGCATGCGTTAAGAGCCTTTACTGCAGCCGACAGAAAAGTGATTAAACAAACAGCTGAGAATTATCCTGAAACAGAATTTTATAAAACAGAAGATCTCATTACACAACTCGGTATTGGTGAGGCTTTGGTAACCATGCTGAATGAAAAAGGGATCCCAACTCCATTGGTGCATACCATGCTGTGTGCGCCAAGAAGCAGGATGGACGTGCTGGCACAGGCAGAAATAGATGCCCTCAATTCAAAATCAAAATTGGTTGCCAAATACAACCAGGCCATCGACAGTGAAAGTGCTTACGAAATATTAACTGCCAAACTGGAGGAAGCGGCAGCAAAAGGTGCAGCAGAAGAAAAAACAACTGCTAAAAAAGAAGAGCCGTCTACCTTAGAAAAAATTGCAGATAACACGATTGTGAAAAGTATGGTTCGTACTGCAGGTACTACCATTGTTCGTTCTTTGCTGGGTGCTTTGGGATTGGGGGGGAGAAGCAGCAGTTCGAAAAGCAAAAGTTGGTTTTAAATAAGTTATTTAACACAAACTGAATAAAGGCAGGTAATTGAAGCAATCTGAAATGTTTTTATTATACCGCCACCGGCACACTGTGCACCGCAGCTGCCATCTCTTTTATTAAAGAAGCATCTTTCTCAATCGCATTGCCCACCACAATTACATCAGCTCCGGCTTTGCAATTGATGTAGGCTTTTTCGGGTTCGGTGATGCCGCCGCCAATAATTAATGGTACACTGATGGACTGTGCAACTTTTTCAATCATGCTTTCGTGGATGGCTCTTTTAGCACCGCTGCCGGCATCCATGTAAATGAGTTTCATACCGAGCATTTCGCCTGCCATGGCAGTGCACACGGCTATTTCATTTTTATCTGCCGGTAAGGGACTTGCGTTGGAGATATAAGAAACGGTTGTAGGGGCACCGCCATCCACCACCATGTATCCGGTGGACATTATTTCGAGGCCGCTCTTTTTTACAAAAGGGGCTGACACTACATGCTGCCCAATCAGCAGTTCTGGATTGCGGCCACTGATAAGAGAAAGGTATAATAATGCATCTGCATATTTACTTACCTGCGATGGGCTGCCCGGAAATAATATCGTTGGAATGGAACAATGCTGCCGAATCATTTGCAAACATTCATCGAGATAGTTGGAAATTACCAGGCTGCCTCCTACCAAAAAATAATCCACTTTTGATTCCACAGCAAGTGCTACCAATTGCTCCATACTTTGGTCGTTTACCTTGTCTGGATCAATTAATACAGCGAAAGATTTTTTACCCAGCCGCTTGCGTTCTGTTAAAGAATGATATATGCCGTTTAACATCAATGAGTAATTGCTTATTTGCAAATGTAAATTTTTTTTAGCCTTATTAAAATAAAGATAGTAAATGAATGTATATAGCTGTTATCATTTACGCAAAAAAGGTAAATTTGGTTATGGATATCAGTGCAGAAATAAAATTTAAAACAGCCCGTAGTGGCGGCAAGGGCGGCCAGAATGTAAACAAAGTGGAAACAATGGTGGAAGGCTATTGGAATGTGGCAGCCACTGCCCTGTTGAAGGAGGAAGAGAAAAAATTAGTGACAGAAAAATTGGCCAACAAAATAAATGCGGATGGTAAGCTATTGGTGAAAAGCCAGGAAGAACGCAGCCAGTTGGGCAATAAAGAACTGGTAATAAAAAAAATGAATACCCTGGTAACAAAGGCGCTGATAGTCCCCAAAAAGAGAAAGCCAACTAAAATAAGCAAGGCGGCAAAAGAAAAAAGAATTGACAATAAAAAAAAATCGGGGGAACTTAAACAGTTGAGAAAAAAAATAAGTTATTAAAATGAAAGATTTTGTACTGCTTATAACGCCGATGAACAGCCCAAAAAATAATTGCTGCAGTTAAAGATTTGGTTTGCCCTTGTACCAGCGTACAATAAACCAGATAAAAGAAATGAATGCAGGAATACCCAGCAAAGAAGGTAAATAAGCTTTGAATGCAGGAATAGGCTCAACATTCCTTTCCATCAAACGCCTGTCAATAAAAATATTGTTGAATAAAAATCCTAATAAAGCTGCTGTCCAGCTTACTAATAAAACTGGAAAAAGTATACCTGCCTGCACTTCAGTTTTGCTCCAGTTAAAAACAGTATAGGTATCAGGCAAAAAACACATCACCAGCAATATAATGCAGGATACGATGCTTAAACCCAGTGATACATACCATAATTTCATGTGCCGGATATTGAATGAAAAAAAGTGCAATCTTACGACTGCACTTTCCAAAAACGAAATTATGTTGGCTTTATTGTTTGCGTTTAGCCCTTAGCGTACTAAATATCTGAGCCTGTTTTTCAGCTTCTGCCTTCTGATCAGCCTGCTTTCTTTTATTGTCTTCAATCTCTTTTTCTATTTTTTCTTTTTTCTTTACCAGGTCCCGGCCATCATCTACCAGGTTCGCCAGTTTCTTATCAGCTTTTGCGGTGGCTTCTTCCTGGTCTTTAATCTGCAATTCAAGATCGTAGGCAACGGTGGCTTCTGTGTGGCCATTTAAAAAAGTTTTGGCATTTTCTATCACAGCCGAGTTGGTGGAGTCGCCGATAAATTTTTCGAATCCTGAAGATACCATCATGGTTAAAATAGTAATGTCTTTTTCTTTCCTGCTTTTGCGGTCAGTTTTAAAATACAGGTCGTAAGCATCCGGGCCTATTTCAGGCATCATTACGCCTTTAAAAACGGTGTAGCCTTTTGCTTCCTTTGCTTTGTATCCTCTCTTTTCAATTTTGTCGATCACAGATTTCATCACTGTTTTTTCTGGAAATGGCATCTCTATTTCCACGGCAGGCTGCATCGTTTTCTGGTAATCGGCAGTAGCCAAATGCGCCTGTGCAAAGGCCCCCATTGCTAAAAATAATATGGCTGATAAAAGAAATAATTTTTTCATGATGAGAATTTTTTTTCAAAGATACAATTTGTAAAAAAAAGGTTGCACCTGTTTTTAAAATGACCCTGTTTATTAAAGCAGATACAGTTAAATTTGCCCAAATAAAAAGATAATTGAGCGGTATAAAAAAATTAGCAGGACAAACACTCTGGTACGGATTACCGACAATTGGCAGCCGTTTTTTAGGCTACATCCTTAATTTTTCGCTAAGCTTTATTTATCATGCAGTAGATACTGCCGACCTTACACAGATATATGCCATCGTACCTTTTTTGAATATCCTGTTTACCTACGGCGTGGAAACAAGTTATTTCCGCTTTGTGCAGGACAAGGACAAAAACAAATTATACAATACACTCAATACATCCATCCTTGTTTCTTCTATCTTTTTTTCCCTGATATTATTATTGCTGGTGCAGCAGTTGGCGGATGCAACGTTTATGTCAAGCCACCCTGAATATTTTATTTGGCTTACCGCTATTATTTTTTTGGATACGCTGGCTACGCTTCCCTTTGCCAAACTGCGGCAGGAAGGCCGGCCACGTAAATATGCTTTTATCCGGGTGATGGGCATTGTGGTAAATGTGCTGGTGGTAGTTTTTTTTATTGGCATTTGCCCACAACTGGCTAAGAAAAATCCTGACAGCAGCTGGTTGATTTTTTTTAATCCCACTATTGGTATTGGCTATTATTTGATTGGAAATTTAGTGGGCAGTGCGGTTACTTTTTTATTACTGTGGCAGCAGTGGATCAGTTTCAGATTTAAGTTTGACAGGGTCTTATGGAAAGAAGTGATGAAATATGCATACCCTTTGATAATAGTGGGTCTTGGCGGAATGATCAATGAAATGCTGAGCCGCCTGGTATATCAGCATGTAGTAACAATGCCTGCGGAAGAAGCTAAAAGGCAACTGGGCATTTTTGCAGCTAACTACAGGCTGGCTGTTTTGATTACCATCTTTATACAAATGTTCAGGATGGCGGCAGAGCCATTTTTCTTCAACCAGTCTAAAGAACAAAATGCAAAAAAAACCTATGCCCGTGTAATGAAATTTTTTGTGATTGCCTGCTGCCTGATGTTTTTGATGATTGGTTTGTTTTTAGACGTGTTTAAAAAAATACTCACCATTAAATATGCTGAGTATGGCGAAGGCATACACATTGTTCCTATATTGGCAATGGGCAGTGTGTTCCTGGGTATTTATTACAACCTGTCGGTGTGGTATAAGCTCACCAATAAAAATTTATATGGCGCTGCCATTACCATTGCCGGTGCAGTCATCACCATTTTACTCAACATCTGGTGGATTCCTTCATCTGGCTACACCGGCAGTGCCTGGGCTACATTTACCTGTTATGCTTTTATGATGGTGGCTTCTTATCTGCTTGGACAAAAACATTACCGGATACCTTATGCTAAAAAGAAATTAATTTCTTACCTGGCGCTTACCACTTTAGTATTTTTTATTCATAAAGGAATGGTTGCACTGTATGGCAATATTATTTTTTCAGTTGCCACTGCCGCTCTGCTATTATTGGGTTTCTGCTGGTTTGTTGCCACTATTGAAAAGAAAGAGTTTCAGCAGTTCCCTGTTATTGGTAAGTATTTTAAATAATAATCTCATTATTTTTTTTGCTGATAGAAAAATATTGCAGCAACAAACAATGCTTTGGCAAAAAAAGTTCATCTTTTATTTATCCCTCCTCATCACTATCAATAAATACTTCATGCCCGGTTCCTTCTTTCCATTCTTCGGTGGGTACTTCTTTGCCGCCAATTAAATCAGCTACCAGCGATGTCCATCCTGTTTGGTGGCTGGCACCAAGCCCTGCACCGGTATCACCATGAAAATATTCAAAGAACAGCACCAGGTCCTCATTACCCGGCTTGTTGTAAAACCAGTTGTAATCACCATACAGTTTCCTGTCGCCCTTTTTATCTTTACCAAAAATGCTCACCACTCTTTGCGTTAATACATTGGATACTTCTATTAAGTTCATCATTTTACCAGAGCCAATCGGGCATTCCACTTTTAAATGATCTCCATAAAATTCGCCGTACTTTCTCACAGAGCGGATGATGAGGTAATTGATAGGCATCCACACAGGACCACGCCAGTTGCTGTTGCCGCCAAAAAGGTTGCTCGTAGAATCACCGGGGTCGTAACCGATAGTATAATTTTCTCCATCTACCGTAACCGAATAAGGATTGGCTTTGTGATATTTTGACAAAGCCCTGATACCGCCATCTGATAAAAACTCGTCTTCATGCAACAGCCGCTGCAATAAAAATATCAGCTTTTCTTTTGGCACCAATGATATCAACACTTCCTCTCCGTCTCCCCTTTCTTCATTGGGCCAGAAACGGCCATTGTTTTTTCGGTAGTTCTCAAACCATTCAATGCGTTTTGTAAAATCAGGCACTTTATCAAACAACTCTTTGCTGATGGTACTTACTGCAAAGAGGCTGGTAAGCCCTACAATACTTTGTATCTTCAGTGGCAAAGGATCGGATCCTGCCACACATAAAGTGTCGTAAAAAAATTTGTCTTCATCATTCCACATGGTATGGCTGTTCAATGCTTCTGCTATCAGCACAAAGTGTTCAAAAAATTTTGTTGCAGAATCTTCAAACGCAATATCATGACGTGAAATTTCCAGCGCCATATCCATCATATCCAGCGCATACATTCCCATCCAGCTGGTGCCATCGGCCTGCTCCAATTGAGTACCTTCTGTAAAGTGATGGCTCCTGTTGAACACTCCAATATTATCAAGCCCCAAGAAGCCGCCTTCAAAAATATTATTACCGCTCGGGTCTTTTCTGTTGATCCACCAGGTAAAATTGATGAGCAGTTTTTGAAACACCCTTTTTAAAAAAACAATATCGCCTTCTCCATATGTTTCTTTTTCTATCCGGTAAATTTCCATGGCAGCCCATGCCTGCACGGGCGGGTTCACATCACTGAAATTCCATTCGTAAGCAGGCAGCTGCCCATCGGGTTTCATGTACCATTCCCTCATGATCAGCTGCAATTGGTGTTTGGCAAAAACCACATCCACCATTGCCAGCGAAATACAGTGAAAAGCAAGATCCCATGCGGCATACCAGGGATATTCCCATTTATCCGGCATGGCAATAATGTCCTGATTTTTCAAGTGTGTCCAGTCACTGTTTCTTCCATTTTTTTTGGCATCATTTACCGGTGTAATTCCATCGCTTGTGGTGAGCCAGCGCTCCACATCAAAATGATAATACTGCTTGCTCCACAGCAAACTAGCCAATGCTTTGCGTTGTATATTTTTAAGATCTGCAGAAATATCTGTTGGCAGAATGGCATTATAGAAATCATCTGCTTCCTGTTTTCTTACGTCAAATATTTTTTCAAAGCCTTTGGTAAAAGGTTTATCATCTGCACTATTGGTAAGACGGCAGTAAATTATTTTTGTTTCACCTGCTTTTATATTCAATTCATATACCGGAGAAAATTTAGTGCCCTCTTTTTTGGTACGGAGTTTTGTTTTGTTTGTACCACTAATGATGGCATCATGAAAAGCATCTTTTGTAAAAGCTGCAGCATCACCTGTGCCATTTACTTTATTCAGGTTGGTTTCATTTTCTGTAAACAAACTGTCTGTAGCTGCCTGAAAATAAAAGTAATAATTACCAAGCCGTTTGTGTTTTACACTTACAGAAGTTCTATCCTGGTATTTAATAGATGGCCTCGGCTCATCAGGAGTAAATGCCCAACGATTGTAAAACCACAATGTTGGCAATACAGTTATGGGAGCAGCTTTTGTATTTCGGTTAGTAATTTCTATTTTGATATAAATGTCTTGCGGATTTTGCTTTGCGTAATTCACTTTTACATCAAAGTATTCATCATTTTTAAAAACATCGGTATCTAATATTTCATACTCCGGATCCTGTTTGCTCCTGTTGCGGTTGGTACTCAGCAAATCATCGTAAGGAAATTCATTTTGAGGATACTTGTATAAATATTCCATGTAATAATGCGTAGGAATATTATCCTGGTAGTAATACAATTCTTTTACATCTTCCCCATGGTTGCCGTCATAATTGCCCACGCCAAATAATCGTTCTTTAAGGATACGGTCTTTACCATTCCACAACGCTATTGCAAAGCAAAGATTTTGAAAATAATCTGATATGCCCGCCAGTCCGTCTTCGCCCCAGCGGTAAGCCCTGTAGTGCGACTGGTCAAAAGGCAGGTAGCCCCATGCATCGCCGTGAGGCCCGTAATCTTCCCTTACAGTACCCCACTGCCGCTCACTAAGATAAGGCCCCCACTGCTCCAGCGGTACAGGTTTTTTATTATTTACTTTTAATCGCTGATGTTCTGCTGTCATAAATTAAATTAGTTAAAAAAATTGTTGCCGAAGCATTTTGCCCATGGCAACATTCCCTCTTTTTATGACAAACAACCGTTTAAAAACTACCCATAAAATTAGACAAATTAAAAGGAGTATCTGCACTCCTTTTGAAAAAAAGATCGCAACCGTTTGTGGTGATTAACTTTTCTGATTTTAATTTCTCTTACCATGAAAAAAATTGGTACAGAAAAATAACAACAGCGGTAATATATTGCTGATGAAATAAAAATGGTTTTACATCGTTTTTTTATTATGCCGGATTTGTATTAATTTCATATCACACCTCAATTTTAAAATATGAAAACATTGTCTGAAACCTGGTTTGCAGAAGGCTACATTGATTTTGAATTGAAGAAATATACTTTACTTGCTTACCTGCAGGAGATTAGCAGCGGCTTTAGTGAAAACAAATTGTATCCACAATTAACCGATATCATTTTTCATTACAATAATATTATTGCCTTCAGGGATAACAAAAAATTCCTGCAGGATCATTTTCCAAAACGCCTTACCGGCATACAGGTAGAAAAATTATCGGTGTTTTACGAACAGCTGATTGAAGACAGTGAGTTGATGAAAGAGCTGGAAGAAATTATATATTATGCAAGTGGCAGAATGCAAAAGACAATCAATGATGGTACAGAAATATATGAATTTGTAGAAGAGAAAATAAATATCCTGCCCGTAGGCCTGGTACCGCTGGATACCACTGAAGGATATTTCTTTTTAAATAACGGCCAGCAAAAAGATACCCATGTATATCAATACCGCCTTACTATTTTTGAAAAACATGATGAAAAATACCGTGGCATCAAAACAGATTTTGTTGATGTGTGGTATAGAAGTTTTTCTTCCACCTATGAACAAATAAAAGGAGAACTGATAAGAAAAAAAAAGGATCTGCCCAATCCTGCTGTATATGCAATAGAAACTTCGCTGAGCTTTCCGGTGGAAGAAACATTACTGCCGGTTGCTAAAAGATATTTGGTAAAATTTATTTCCGCAGCAGCTTAATAAAAAACCTAACGCCATTTTACAAACTAATCAAAACCACTCCAGGTAAACCCACCCTGCAATATTTATTTGCAACATTCATTGTGTTCACAAATGAATACTACAGGATGGGGGAAGTTGTTTTACTTGTGCTACTCGTCATGGCAACTGATCAAATTTGCAATCTTTCAAAAAGATTACAACTTGTTTAAAGTTACCGTTGGCATGATGGTGAAAGACCTTGAGTAGCTTTTTTTGCCAGCCTTCAAATTGAAATCCAGCTCCTGGTTTTCTCTTTTTTCAATTTTTAAAGTTTGCACTTTGTCTGTGTTGAAAAAAGTAGCATACAACTCTCCTTCTGATTTGTCGTTTACAACAAAAGAAACAGTTTTGTTACTACCTGGTTTTACAGATACTTTGAAGTACAGATACTCTGCATCTTCTCCCATGTAGCTTACTGCCAGGGCTTCTGTTGTTGGCTCATCATTTACAATACGTAATGATGGGTTGTTGCTGTTTGTACCTGCAAAGCTGGTACCTGCAAATAACACGATCGTTGAAAGTGCTACTGCGATGTTTTTGATTTTTGTCATTGGTGTTTATTTTAATTGTTATAAAATACTTTTTTATTTCCTGTTCAATACACAAACAGGTATTAGTATCCCATACAGCGAAAACGATAATGTGCAAACGTTAAATGATAATGGCAGGCTTCGTAGAAACTCTTTTGTTGAAGAGTTTTTAAAAGTGGCAATAACAATGTGTTGTTATTTTTTATTCCACTTTTGCCTATTGTATTAATCTCTTTGTATTGACGGATTAATTTCAATTACTAACGTAAAGGTAGTGGGGGTATTGCAATGTGAGTAACCAAGTTTAAATGAATTTCTTTACTGTAAAAAAATATTATTGGTACCGAAACCAACGCTATCAAAGGTTTTTATTAAAAATCTTTAATGATGCCCAACAGTATTTATCAGCTGCACCTCAATACATTCTTAACGTACAATCACTTACAGGATAACTTTTTTTTAACACAGATTAAACTTGATTACTTTGTAAAACTGTATTAAGCTGTTTAACATTGTAAAAAATATAAATGAAATTTTTAACTGGCTACATTGTTTTCACTTTTGCTGCATTTAGTTTATCTGCACAACAAGCAATTGTATCAACAATAATCAGTACATCTCCGTTAGCCGAATTTTCAGCCGAGTGGAATAAACCGGAGTATGAGCAATGTAATACCGCTGCGGATGAAAAATTTATGAACACAAAAGAGAAAGAAGTTATTTATATCATCAACCTGATAAGATCGAACCCTCGGTTATTTGCCAATACCGTTCTTACAAAATATCCCGTGCTGATTGGTAAAGAAGATATGCTGAATGACAAATACTATTATCAATCCCTGTTGAATACCTTACGCAAAATGGAACAGCAGACATTACTGTATGCAGATGAAAAATGCTTTACCAGTGCTGCCTGCCATGCTCAAAAGTCAGGCGTGTTGGGCTATACAGGCCATGCAAGAAGCAGTAATGACTGCAAAGCAAAAAAACATTACCTGGGCGAATGCTGCGATTATGGAAATGAAGATCCATTAAACATTGTTTTATCGCTGCTGATAGATGAAGGGGTACCGTCACTTGGCCACAGAACAATATTGCTTGGTGATTATGAAAGTATTGGTGTCAGCATCAGGAAGCATAAAACTTACCGATACAATGCAGTACTTGATTTTTATTGAGGTAGTGAATTTCAAATAATGTTTACATATTCCTTCTGTATTGCCCGCCCACTGCATACAAAGCATTGGTAATTTGTCCGAGAGAACAATACTTCACTGTCTCCATTAGCTCTGCAAATAAATTTCCATTGGCAACTGCAACAGCCTGTAGCTTTTTTAACCTGGCGACAGATTCATTTTCATTTCTTGTATGAAATGCCTGCAATGTATTTATCTGGAATTCTTTTTCTTCGGTTGTGCTGCGGATAACTTCTGTTGGCAAAATAGTTGGGCTGCCATTTTTATTTAAGAAAGTATTTACACCAACAATGGGATATTCACCTGTGTGTTTCAAAGTTTCGTAATACAGACTTTCTTCCTGAATTTTATTACGCTGGTACATACGTTCCATAGCGCCTAATACACCACCACGTTCTGTAAGGCGGTGGAATTCTGTCATCACTGCATCTTCCACCAGGTCTGTCAACTCTTCAATTAAAAAAGCGCCCTGGTTGGGGTTCTCATTTTTAGCCGTACCCAATTCCCTATTGATGATTAATTGTATTGCCATTGCCCTACGTACACTTTCTTCGGTTGGTGTGGTAATGGCCTCATCGTATGCGTTAGTATGTAAACTGTTGCAATTGTCATAGATTGCATACAATGCCTGTAAGGTTGTTCTTATATCGTTGAAATCAATTTCCTGTGCATGTAAACTTCTGCCACTGGTTTGAATATGGTATTTTAATTTTTGAGAACGGTCGTTGGCCTTGTATTTATTCTTCATAGCCTTGGCCCAAATTTTCCTGGCCACACGTCCTATCACACTATATTCAGGATCCATCCCATTGCTAAAGAAAAAAGACAGATTGGGAGCAAAGTTATCTATGTTCATTCCACGGCTTAGATAATATTCCACATAAGTAAAACCATTGGCCAATGTAAATGCTAACTGAGTTATAGGATTGGCACCCGCCTCTGCAATATGATAGCCGCTGATGCTTACGCTATAAAAATTTTGTATCTTATTTTCAATAAAATATTCCTGCACATCTCCCATCAGTTTTAATGCAAACTCTGTCGAAAAAATACAGGTATTTTGTGCCTGGTCTTCTTTTAAAATATCTGCCTGCACGGTTCCTCTTACTGTAGCTAATGCATTAGCTTTTATTTGTTCATATACATCAGCAGGCAATACATCGGAGCCACTTAAACCTAACAAACGTAAACCAAGGCCGTCATTCCCCTCGGGCAATGCGCCTTCAAAATTTCCTTTAGCCGGAATAATTGCTGCACCATCAACACCAATATATTTTGGTAAAGAATCAATACTATATTTTACTTCAATGATTTTATTTACCTGT
Organism: Chitinophagaceae bacterium; assembly: GCA_031368105.1. Lineage (GTDB taxonomy): Bacteria > Bacteroidota > Bacteroidia > Chitinophagales > Chitinophagaceae > Ferruginibacter. The sequence continues at coordinate 81,514 of JANLQY010000008.1, read as the reverse complement.
TCCCGTAAATTATTTTCAACAATATATTTTTCACACTGCTGGTCAATAGCCGCATTCATAAAAAATGCCAGCAGCATAGGCGCCGGGCCATTAATGGTCATGCTGACAGAAGTTTTAGCGTCGCATAAATCAAAACCACTGTAGAGTTTTTTTGCATCATCCACTGTGGCAATGCTTACACCGCTGTTACCAACTTTACCGTAAATATCCGGACGATGATCCGGATCTTCACCGTACAGCGTAACACTGTCAAATGCGGTAGATAAACGTTTGGCTGGCTGCCCCAAACTTACATAGTGAAACCTACGGTTGGTCCTTTCCGGCCCACCTTCTCCGGCAAACATCCGTGTTGGATCTTCTCCTTCTCTTTTTAATGGAAACACACCGGCAGTGTAAGGAAATTCTCCCGGCACGTTTTCCTGCAGCTGCCATTTTAAAATATCGCCCCAGTCTTTATACTTTGGCAAAATAACTTTTGGTATTACCGTGCCTGATAAACTTTTATACGTAAGCGGTTGCTTTATTACTTTACCTCTTACTTTAAATTCGTAAAACTCTTTTTTGTAGCGTTCTAAAACCAAAGGCCAGTTATTTATTAACTCAAAATTTTCAGCAGTTAATTTTTTTAATAATTTTTTTTCTGTTTCGCCAATATACTTTTCTGCATCAGGCAATAACTTTTTGACTCCGCTTAACTGGTAATATTGCGATGCAATTTCACTTTGTTCTTTTACCCAGTTATCATACGCCGCATTGGCTTCTGCAATTTCTGCCAAATACCTTATTCTTTTTGGTGGAATTATTGTTGACTGGCTGGCTGTATCTTTAAGGTGTGCATAATGTGTAATCTCTCCATGAAATTTTACGCCACATTTTTCTGCCACTTTCTCCATTAACCTTTCAAATAATTCATTTACACCGGCATCATTAAACTGTGCGGCAATGGTACCAACAATTGGCAGGTCTTCATCTTTTGCTGTCCATAAACTATGGTTGCGTTTGTATTGCTTGCGTACATCATGTAATGCATCCAATGCACCGGCTTTATCAAACTTGTTTACACAAACCACATCTGCATAGTCCAGCATATTTATTTTTTCCAGTTGCGATGCGGCACCATACTCGGGTGTCATCACATACATGCTTACATCGCAATAATCAAGAATGGAAGCATCACTTTGCCCAACACCGGCACTTTCCAAAATAATAAAATCATATTCGGCAGCTTTGCAAATATCAATAGCTTCCTGTACATATTTGCTTAATGCTTTTTCACTTTCTCTTGTTGCCAGGCTACGCATATAAGCACGGGGAGATGAAATAGAATTCATTCTTATCCTGTCGCCCAACAAAGCGCCACCCGTTTTTTTCTTTGATGGATCAACAGAAATTACAGCAATGGTTTTATCAGCATACCCATTTAAAAAACGTCGTACAATTTCATCAGTAACAGAAGATTTACCAGCGCCACCTGTTCCGGTAATACCTAAAACCGGAATCTTCTTATCTGTGGTCTGCTGTCCGTCGTCCGTTGTCTTCAATCCATTCTCTGCATTTGTTATCTCTCTTGCAATCTTCCTTATATCTTTTAACTCACCTAATGTCATAACGTTCTTGTAATCACCGTTTCCGTTTAATGCAAAGTCGCAGGAAATAATGACATCTTCAATCATTCCTTCCAAACCCATTTTTCTACCATCATCAGGACTGTAAATTTTTGTAATACCATAATTATGTAGCTCTTCAATTTCGGTTGGTAAAATAGTGCCGCCACCACCACCAAATATTTTTATATGTCCGCAACCATTTTCATCCAACAGATCTTTCATGTATTTAAAAAACTCTACATGCCCACCCTGATATGATGTGATTGCAATGCCCTGCACATCTTCTTCAATGGCACATTCCACAATTTCAAGTACGCTTCTGTTATGTCCCAGGTGAATAATTTCGGCACCCTTGCTTTGCATAATGCGGCGCATGATATTAATAGCAGCATCATGCCCGTCAAACAAACTGGCAGCAGTAACAATTCTAACTTTATTATTCAATTGAAAACTCATAAGAAATTTTTTATGAAACAGGCATTTGTTCTTAACCAAACATCGTTGTGTCACTCACTTGTACCGCATACGTTTTAGCAGCAACAAAAAGCAACCTACCAAGAATAATTAAAGTGACAAACAATGTTGCAAAAATACAGATAGCAAATGGAAATGTTAACAGTTGTTAGTTTTTTAAACTGCTTTCTCTTCCGCTGAATAATTTGGGAAAGTCCAGCACCAGGCCGGCAGATAAATTAAAAGTGCGGTAATCTACAAATTGCTCACTTAACAAAAAAGCCATGCCCAACTGCAGCTCAAACCGCAGCCCAGGGAGCTTCTTAAAACCAAATGTATTTACAAATGCAGGCTCCCAAAAAATTTCTGAACCGGTGCCCAAAGTTTTTAACTGGTAACTCTTTATTTCTTCTACACTGTAGTCTGTTGTTACATTCCGAAAATAAATAACACTGATCCTGGAAGAAATAGAAGTAGCAAAAAAATCCTGGTACCGTACCATCAATGCAGGCTGCAGGTACAGTTTGGTGACATCCATATTAAGGAAACGTTTATGGATAGGGTTACCTGCGGTTTGGTACACATCTGTAAAAGAAGACTTGCCAAACCCTGCACCACCAAACACCTGAAAAATGACCTGTTGATTTCCATTTAAAAAAGTATAGTAACCAACACCCAGTTCAGCAAAGTGCCTGTTGTAATTGATAGTGCTGGTGTCGTTGCTGTTTACATTAAACTCGGCAAAGTTTTGTTCGGAGCGGTGAGCATAGCCTGCCTGTACTGCAAAATGATTGGAGACAGCGTAAGCACCCTGTACATCTATACCGCTGCCATTGCTTTCTTTTGCCAGTGTGGTCACTTTTGCTTTTTCGCCAATGGTATTAGAATATTGAAAAGCAATTTTGCTATCGCCTTTTTGCACCAGCACCGGCACATTGTGTGCCACCGGGCTATACAGATAACGGGGAGAGTAACAGGAACAGAGCAATTGACAAAAGACAATTGGCAACAAAAGCAAGGATGTAATTTTATTTTTCAATCAACTCATTTTAAAAGTTAGCATGGCAAAATCTTCCACGCTTAATGCTTCTGCTCTTTTATTAAAAATTTCATCTTGCAGTATATCTGTTGTGAATAAACTTTTTACAGCATTGCGTAAAGTTTTGCGGCGCTGATTGAAAGCTGTTTTTATCAACACGGTAAAAGCCCGATCGCTTTTTACATTGAGTGTTTCTTTTTTTCTTCTCAGCCGTATTACACCGCTCTGCACTTTGGGTGGGGGATTAAATGCTGCTGAGCTTACATCAAACAAATATTCCACTTCGTAAAAAGCCTGTATCAGCACACTCAGCACACCATACACTTTACTGCCTTCTTTACTGGCAGCCCGCTGTGCCACTTCTTTTTGAAACATGCCGATGGCCACCGGCACATCATCTTTCCAATCTAATATTTTAAATAAAATCTGTGTGGAAATATTATAAGGGAAATTACCAATGACGGTGAAGGGTGCATCAAAAGGTTTGTCAATATCTAAAAAACTTTTTGCAATGATCTTGTCCTTTAAAACGGGGTATCCTTTTTTGAGCCACTCAATTTTATCTTCGTCTAATTCTACTGCTATAAAATTGATACCGGGAATTTTTACCAGATGTTTTGTCAAAGCACCGCCACCGGGGCCTACTTCCAGTAAATTTGTAAAACTATCCTCCTGCAGAACAGCAATGATTTTTTGAATGATGGATTCGTCTTTTAAGAAATGCTGGCCGAGTGATTTTTTTAATTGCATGATTTGGTGAAATTACAGTATTTACAAAATAAGCCCTGATGCATTTTACAATTACAATTCATCATACATATTTATAAGCTGGATGAGTTATTTTTATACGAGTAGGGTCTTTTATTTTTTTGCTCTCAATAATAAATTTGTTGGTTTTGCCTCTACAGCCGGCGGGCTGCGTAACTGGAACGCCGTTGTTTTTGCTTCTTTCAAAAAATATACTCCGCATTTTTTGAATCATGCCTTCGGCATGACCGAACCAAAAAATGCGGCTAACCCAGTTACTGGTGAGAGTTAAAACCTTTAATGCAGGCATAAGTAAACTGGTAAGCACCCCTTCAAATTAAATATTCAATTCTATATTTTAAATAATTCAACCAGCTTTTTAAACTGCCTTTTCAGGTGGAGGTATCATGCATATTTGTCCAATAAAGATTTGCCGTACAAAAGTGCGACGCCAATGAAGTTCATTAACGGTATTTAGCCTGGCCCAAAAATACCTAGCTTAATGATTTTGATTGACAAATTGATTTGTAAAACAATGTTGTATTTTTACCATCAAATTTTTTTGCTATGCTGAACGAAAACAAACCGGTGATTGGCCTTAGTTGCGGAGATATAAATGGTATTGGACTGGAGTTAATTATTAAAACGGTGGCAGACACCCGCCTGCTTGAAATATGCACTCCTGTTATATTTGCCAACAATAAAGTATTAAATTTTTACCGTAAAGCCATTCCTGATGTGAATTTTAATTTCAGCACAGTGAAGGATGGCAGCCGCATTAATCACAAACAGGTGAACATGTATAATTGCTGGGAAGAAGAAGTGGCGGTAACACCGGGCCTGCTGAATGAAGTGGGCGGAAAATATGCCGTGATCAGTTTGGTAGCTGCTGCACAGGCATTGAAAGATGGCAAAATTGACGGGCTGATAACTGCCCCTATTCATAAAAAAAATACCCAGTCAACAGAATTTAATTTTACCGGCCATACACCTTACCTGAAAAATTTATTTGGTGTTTCGGATGTGGTGATGTTTATGGTGGCAGAAAATATGAGGGTGGGATTGGTGACCGAACATGTAGCCGTAAAAGATATTGCCCAGCACATTACCAAAGAAAATATCCTGAGCAAATTAAATATCATCAACAATTGTTTGAAAAAAGATTTTGGTATTGACAAGCCAAGAATTGCTGTGCTGGGGCTAAACCCACATGCCGGTGATGAAGGGCTGATTGGAAAAGAAGAAGAAGAAATCATCAGGCCTGCTGTGAAAGAAGCCAAGCAAAAAGATGTTTTTTGTTTTGGGCCTTATTCTCCAGATGCATTTTTTGCCAGGGGGCAATATGAAAAATTTGATGCAGTACTGGCTATGTACCACGACCAGGGACTGATACCTTTTAAATCACTTGCAATGGGCGAGGGCGTAAATTATACTGCCGGCTTAAGCGGCGTTCGTACTTCACCGGATCATGGTGTGGCATTTGACATTGCCGGAAAAAATAAAGCAGATGAAGCGTCTTTCAGGGAAGCCATTTTTAAATGTGTGGACATTATCAACGGCCGCAAAGAATATGCTGAGAACAGGAAAAATCCGTTAAAAAAAATTAGCGCTGCATCCTTTGCCAGGGCGGTGGATGAAAGAATCACAGAGTTGCCGGAATAGAGAGCTGTAAATTAATACAATTTACTTTCAGTAATAAAGCAATTTTTTAAGTCTTGAAACAGTAATCTCAACCTTGCCTGTTTCGATATTACTGTATGCTAATTTTTAAATTTTAAGTGCATACCGTATTTCTTTTTGAGTAAAGTCTTTCGCAATTCTGCATTTTCTAATTTTCATTCCAATAGTTTCCATATCAGTTGTTCAGGTTTTAAAAAAAAATCCTATAGCATTATCTATAATTCAAAGTTCTAAAATTTACTTTACTCAAAATATTACAACTATATAAAATCATTGTGACACAAAATAATAATCGCTATGAATAAAAAAAGCCTGTCTATCTGCATCATGGGGATAATTATCTCAAGCAGCCTGTTAAGAAGAAAAATAACGTTTGAAAGTTTGAATTATATCACCATACTCTATCTTTCAATACTTATAATAGTTGGAATTATTTTAGCAAAACAGTTTAATCCTGTCAACAAAAATTTCTGGAGATGGCTTGGCTTTTATTTCCCATCCGTTATCGGAATAATCATTTATTTTTTTATAAAGTAATTCTATCAAGACTTTTTAATAAATAGTAGCGAAATCATTTTTTATTTCACTACTATTTACTTTGTAAATCTCTTACCAATTCACTTTTAATTATTCCCTCAAAAATTAATTTCTCCAACAAAGTTTATTTAAACACCGCATCAGCCACTCCTTTATTAATACTGTAAGAATTAAAAATAATTTCCGCCTTTCCACTTTTTGTTTTTTCTGCTGGTTTGCCTGCATTGGTTCCGTCATCAAAATCAAAGGTCACACCCTTGGGCAGTTTGTAATCTTTGGTGTTGAAAGTAAAAGTAATCTTATCCGGCAGGCCGTACGAAATGTATTTCCCAAACTGCATATCCAATTGGTAGCTGCCATTCGTCCTGGTAGTTGTTTTTGCTTTCATAATCACCAGGTTGGCTTCATCAATATACAAAGTAGATAATACCACATCGGCGTTATCATCTGCAGGCAGCAATTTTACAACCCTTGTTTTTACAAGGCCAATTTTGTCGTAACCGGCATCCAGTGCAGTGTACTGGCTGCCGCTTACAATATTATTCAGGTTGATGCTTACTGCTCCTTTTGGTACAAATGAAATTCCTTTTTCATTTTTAATTTTCAGCAGGTTGGGTTTTTTAAAATAAATTTTCACCTGTGCTTCCGGTACTTTTAAAAAAGTCACATTGGTTTTCATGGTGCCATTGGCTTCGTAATTATTTACCAGGTCAATCTTTGTTTTTACTTTTTGTACCAATGCCATTGCAGCATCCTGTGCATTACACATGGCTGTACAAAAACAAAAAACAGTTGCGGTCAATAGTTTCATTTCAAAAAAATTTATTACGATAAAATATCTTTCCTTTTAAATACAAAAATAGATGCTGCTACAATTACCCCAATATGTGCCAGCAGTATCAGCATACTATTTCGGATGGCAGGCCAGTTTTCCATGCTGCCTTTTATGGTGCTGCCGTCAGGATTTGTTCCGATATAAAAGAAACCTTTCCAGCCCACCAAATAAGAAGTAAATAAAAATGGTTTTACATTTCGGTCAATGATCGGCACATTAATGTTTGATATGATTGTACAAACAATCACAATACAAACCGTAGCGATGATCGGCCCAATGGAATTTTCTGCAAAGATGGAAAGGAACAGTGATAAGGCAGCAATAACCGTTAGTGCCACCGTGGCATAAGCAAAAGCTGCATAGTAGCGCCACATCACATCATCTTTTGTTATCAGCATTATTTGAGAATCTTCTCCCTTCGTTCTGAACACCAGCATATCGCCTGTTCCAAAAATTACAATACTTAACAGCAATGCGGTGATCGCCATCCACAACAATAAAAAAATAGTGAAGATGGTAGCAGCAGCAAACTTTACTATTATAATCTGTGAACGGCTTACCGGTTTTGAAATGAGCAACCGCAGTGTTCCCATATTTGCTTCACCTGAAATGGAATCCGCAGCGATCAATGCAACCAGTATCGGCACTTGTATCAGCAATGTATTAAGTATAATATAACACATAAAATAACCATTGATGGCCTGCACCCTGTCGAAAGTAAATTCATCTTTTGCACTCTGCATCATCAGGTCCATATAGCTCTGCCCATCTGCCTTAAATGCAAATTGAAAAATTGCTACTATTGCCGTGATGGCAACAAAAGCAATATAAGTACGTGGGCGTTTGGATATTTTAAATAACTCAATTTGCAAAAGGTTCCACATTGCCGGCCTGGGTTGTAAGTGATAAAAAATAATTTTCTAAAGAATGGCTGGAGTTTACAGAGAGGACTTGAATATCCATCGCCACCAGCTCCTGTACCAGTTGCGGCACCTGGTCTTTGTTCATCATCAATTGCAGCACTTTGCCTTCCTGCAAATAGACAGCCCATTTTGTTTGCAGTAACTGTTCCCTTGCTTTATCATTGTTGGTGCTGTCAATGTCTATCACTGTATGTGCAGGATCCAGCAATTCATCTACCACACCTTCTACAATTTTTTCTCCTTTGTTGATAATGATCATTCGGTTAGCAATCAATTCTATTTCACTCAGGAGGTGAGAGGAGATTAAAACCGTTTTGCCCATTTGTTTACTCAGGTTGATGATGAGGTTTCGCATGTCGGCTATTCCCTGTGGGTCAAGTCCATTAGTTGGTTCATCTAAAATAACCAATGCCGGATTATGTACCAATGCCACAGCAATGCCTAAACGCTGTTTCATTCCCTGGCTGAATACGCCGGCTTTTTTGGTGGCTGCATCTTCCAGCCCCACCATCTTTAACTGCTGCATCAGTAACTGCCTGGTTACTTTAATACCACTCATTTTTGCAAATATGGAAAGGTTGTCGTAAGCAGAAAGATATTTATACAAATCAGGTTTTTCAATCACTGCACCTACCTGTTTTAAAATTGCCGAACGATTATAGTTGAGTTCTTTTCCAAAAATATTTATCTCGCCGTGTGTTGGCTTCACTAGGGTAAGCAGCATTCTGATAGTGGTAGATTTGCCTGCACCATTTTGCCCCAGAAAACCATACACGTCTCCTTTATTCACTGTAAAGGAAAGGTTGTTGACTGCTTTAAAATTTCCGTATTGCTTGCTAAGATTATTTACCTGTATGATGGCCGCCATGAAAAGTAATATTGTCAAAGGTAAAACGGATGTTGCAATGAATTGTTTAAAACAATTTTATTAAACCCAGTATAGAACAAAATAAAAAATTTGCCCGTTTCGAATAAACCCCTATCTTTATAATAATTAATTACGACCCACTCTCCTGAATAAACCGTACCTATTCTAATTTCGTTTTTATTTTTCTAATCATCCGCTGAAAAGCATTTCTATTTACATCCACTGTACTGTGTCATAACCTGATTCAACATCAGCGTTTTTTAATCTTAATTATATACCCAAAATTTCACAGTATGAAACAGTTAATCACAGCTTTGGTATTGAGCTTGTCAATTACCGCTTCTATTACAGCAAATCCAATAATAACTAATAAAACACCCGCCAGGCATTTACATGATAAATACGAAGGCGGAAAAGATGAACTGGTAATATTACCGAATCCTAAAACTGGTGCCGCCCTGCTAAGTTTTAAGGCTGAGAAAGCCAGTAAAGGAATGGTAGTAGTATTTGATGAGTCGGGCAATATTGTTTTGAAACAACAGGTAAAACTGGTGGCTGGCAAAAACAAAATCAACATCAACAGTTTTACCAGACTGGAAGAAGGCAACTACACAGTTTGTTTAAATACCAGTCATAAAATTTATTCGGCACCTTTCCTTTTGTGGAAATAAAATTTTAGATAACCAGGCACAACCAATAATCCTTCCGTGAAAAGAAGGGTTTTTTTATTGCCCGTTGGGGTTCATATAAGTCTGCAATGCTTTCACATATATTTCAAAAGCATCAATGCCTTTAGCCGTTATTTTACAAATGGTTTGCGGATAGTTATTATTGAATTGTTTTACCACATCAATATAACCTGCATTTTTAAGTTTGTTAATCTGTACACTGAGGTTACCTGCGGTAGCATTTGTTTTTTCCCTGAGAAAAGTAAACTCTGCCTCCTTTACGCTGATGAGTAAACTGATTACGGCTAACCGCAATTGTGAGTGCAATATGGGATCGAGGTCTTTAAACATTTGTTGCCTGTTTTTTATGGCGCTGCTTTATTCACAACCTTTGATCAATTGGGCTGTAATTTCTTTTCCCCAGTTAGGATAAAGTTCACCGGCTGGTTTAAAAGTGGTATATTTTTCTAATGCTGTTTGTAATTCAGGCCTGGCTGTTTTGCATCCACCACCAAGCTGCTCAGGAGTGTATTTTAGTCCCTGTCCTTTTAAATAATAAGGCCTTGGGTTTGCCGGATTTTGTTTCATAGCTGCCGCCATACTGCTGCTGCTTTCTGCACCATATTGTTGCCAGCGCTGCATTGGATTTACCATCATGTGACAGCTGGCAATCATACTTTTGATACAGGATATTTCAGAATTGTTAGGAGCCAGTGAATCAGCTTTTTTAATTAACTCTGATGCCTTGTCTGCAATAGCATCTACTTTGTCCTTATCCTGTTCCATAAAGCCAAAGTTCACCTGGCAAAATGCGGCATAATAATAAGGCAGCCATTCTGTTTTTTCAGCATTGGCAATGCGTTCAAAATTGTTAGCCACTTTTATCAGATCGACAGGATTTTTAAAACTGGTATCCAGGGCAGTCAGATTTTTTTTCATGGCTGCAGTAAATTTTTCGCTCTGTGCAAAGGATGAAATCATCAAAAGAAAACAGCCTGCAATAAGAAATAATTTTTTCATTTTTATTGATTTTATATTGATTGATTTTTATAAATTATTATTAATGGCTTCCTGTGTACGGTCAATTCCAAAACTGAAGAAACAACCGATGAATACAAAGCGCTTGCTTGGTGGTGTCACAGCTTCTTTTCGTCTACCGTCGTTACTGTAATTGTAATTGTAAATTTGATTTTGACCCAATACATTGTTTATCCCCAATACCCATACAGCAAAGGTTTTAGCATTTTTCTTACCAAGATTTGGCAAATAGTTGATGCTAAAACTCATACTGTTGTAGTTGATGGTTTTACCCTCATCTGTAATCACATATTTGCTTTGGGTATTATCGTACGCTATCCGGTAATAAGGCCTGCCGGTTGCAAAATTGTAACTCAGGTTGAAGCCTGTTTTCCAGGGCAACACAAAACGTTTGAATACAAAAGAAGCTGTATGGTCAGCAGCAAATGAAGGCTGCATCAAAGTTGGATAATTCAAGAAATCTCTTTTCGTATTTAAGTAAGAATAAGATACCCAGTAGTCCACATTTTTCAATGTTTTTTTATCCCGCCAAAATAATTCGATACCCTTGGCATAACCATATCCTATGTTGTTGGATACAATATCCTGTTGGTTAACGTTTCTTGTTGTTTTAAAAAGGTTATCATATTTTTTATAAAAAAATTCTGTGCGTAAAGTGTAATCTTTTGTTTGTTTTGAAAATTGAAAAATGTAATGTACTGCTTTTGAATAGTCAAGGGCGGCAAGTGCAGGCAGGTACTTCCTTTCAGGGTTTTGATAGAATATGCCATATGCAAAAGATGTCTGTGTGTTTTCTGCAAGCTTGTATGCTAACGATACCCTAGGGGCAATATTCCACTTATTCATGATAGCAGAATGTTCTAATCTCGACCCAACTTTTGCAGCCAAATTATTCGTGAGGTAAATATCCGTTTCTGCAAAGCCTGCAAAAAGATGGTCTGTTACTTCCTGCGAAAATTGAAAACCATCGTAAGTTGTGTACGTCGATTTTTCATTGCTGTAAAAATAATCACTGCCAAATCTTACGGCATTTAATCCTTTAAATTTCTTTTCTAAAACAACCCTTGCTTGTGCATACCTGGCTTTATTTAGCAGGTTAAAATTTTTATTGTTGTAAAAATCAGGAGAAGTAATAATGGTCTTATGGTTATTGCCATCCTGCAATTCATTGGCAATATCATCTTTGTTGGTACTGTAGCTGATGCCTGTATTAATGCGCCAGCCTTTCCCAATCCTGTCTTTCCAGTTGATGTTTTGATAAATGTTCAGGTTTTTTATTTCGAACGCATCTTTCAACACAACTGAATCTATGTCCCCGGTTCTGAACCCCGTATTGTTCTGACTGATGTAGCCGTAATATTTTATGAAACCCCCATTTTTTGTTTTTATCCTAAAGTTGGCATCTCCCTGGTTGTAGATGGGCAATTGAAAAAAATCCTGCTTTTGTTTAATCACTTTAAAAGCCAGCCAAAGATTAGTGTGGTTAAAAGAAATGCCCCAGGAAGATTTTTTATCTTTTGAAAGATGCTGAATGCCACCGCCAACACCAACTACAGAAATGCCAACATCGGCCTGAGTCCTTTCCGGCAAGTCGGTACTTTCTAAAATAAGGGCAGAGGAAAGTGCCTGGCCGTATAACGCAGAGTAACCACCGGTGCTGAAAACCGTTCCTTTAAAAAGAAAAGGATTAAACCTTCCCCTGGTGGCAATACCGGGTGTACTGCTGTAAAAAAAGTTGTTTACCAGGTTTCCATCCATGTATATCTTGCTTTCAGTAGCTGTACCACCTCTTACAAACAAACCTTCACTTTCACCTACCTGCTGGGTGCCGGGAAGCGTTTTAAAAGCACTGGTTACATCCCCATTGGCACTGGGTGTAGTTACAATATCAATAGAATTGAGTACCGCTCCTTTATTTTTATCGCTTGCCTCAAAAGAACCAGCCGATATTACCACCGCTTTTAACTCTTTAATTTGCTCTTTTAAGGCAATATTTTGAACAATTGGGGATAAACCAATGGCTATTTTCTGCAGTACTGCAAAGTAACCGGAGCTGGATATCTCCAGCACCTGCTCCCCTTCTTCATCTGTAATAAAGGAATAATTACCAACTGAATCGGAAGTGGCTCCATCATAAGTGTTTTTCAATTGAACGCTTACTCCCGCCAGCGGTTTATTTCTATTATCCGTAATATGTCCTGATATTTTAACCTGAGCCTGGCAGATGGAAAAATTAAATAGTAAAGCGACAATTAGCAGCTGTTTCATTATTTGTAAATATGCATCAAACGTAAAGTAGTTTATTTTATAAACCAAATTAATTTTATGTCTCCTAGTCACCGCATTTTAAAATTCTATCTTTTAAGGTAATTATTTAGGGATATAACACATTGCTTAACAGTCAGTTAATTGCTAATTTAGTTAGTGTTAACAGTGAGGCATACCCTAACAAACTTATTCACATCCCCAAAAATTTATTTTTTTATGTGGGGGTAATTTGTACTTTAGCAGTAGAATTTAATGGGTTAGTAAGTACAAAGGGTCAACAGCAATGTTGACCCTTTTACTTTTATACAACTCTTCTTTTCCCTTTTTATATCAACCGCTTTACATTTTTCGCTTGCAATTTTTTTATAAAAATCATTTGTCGAAAGAAATAATTTTAGACATTTTGATTGAAACAAAAAAGACATTTTCCAAAATTCAACCCTCATTTTTATTCTGTAAATTTAATCAGCAGCAGTGATTATTTTTTTCGCTTCTTCAATTAATCACTACTCTCATTTTTCCTTTTTACATTTACAACATGAGTAAAACCAAGTCAGCATTTTTTTGTCAGAGCTGCGGATATGAAAGTACCAAGTGGGTTGGCAAATGTCCAAGCTGCAATAACTGGAATACGTTTGTAGAAGAGATAGTAGTAAAAGGAAATGATAAAGGAGAAAAAGATGAATGGAAGCAATACAATGGAAAGGAAAAAATAAAAACTATTTCCATCAGTAATGTAACCAGTGCAGAAGAAGAAAGAATTATTACCAACGATGCAGAACTAAATCGGGTGTTGGGCGGCGGCATTGTAACAGGCGGCATTGTGTTGGTTGCCGGAGAACCGGGTATTGGCAAATCAACTTTATTTTTACAGATCGGTTTGCAGTTAAATGAAATTGTAACACTCTACATCAGTGGTGAAGAAAGTGAGCAGCAAATAAAAATGAGGGCAGATAGGCTGGGCATTAAAAATGATAATTTTTATTTGCTTACAGAAACAAATACGCAAACCATTTTTCAGGAAATAAAAAAACTAAAACCGCAGTTGGTAATTGTAGATTCTATTCAGACTTTGCAATCGCCTTATGTAGAAAGTGGTGCAGGCAGTGTAAGCCAGATAAGAGAGACGGCTGGCGAAATGCAGCGCTTTGCAAAAGAAACCAACACACCGGTATTCATCATTGGCCACATTACAAAAGATGGTACCATTGCCGGACCAAAAATTTTGGAACACATGGTGGATACGGTATTGCAGTTTGAAGGCGACCGGCATTATGCTTATCGTATTTTAAGAACACTGAAGAACCGCTTTGGCTCTACATCTGAATTGGGTATTTACGAAATGACCGGTGAAGGAATGAGAGCTGTAAGTAACCCTTCAGAAATTTTAATTACCCAAAAAGAAGAACAACTGAGTGGTATTGCCATTGCAGCCACCATGGAAGGTATAAGGCCTTTGCTGATTGAAGGGCAGGCATTGGTAACACAAAGTGTGTATGGCACACCGCAACGTACTGTAACAGGTTTTGATTTGAGAAGATTACAATTATTATTAGCCGTGCTGGAAAAACGTGGCGGATTTCATTTTGGTGTTAAGGATGTATTTGTAAATATTGCCGGCGGATTAAAAGTGGAAGACCCTTCTATTGACCTTGCTATTGTTTGCGCCTTACTCAGCAGTTACGAAGATGTGCCCATCAACCAGCATTACTGCTTTGCAGGAGAGGTAGGATTGAGTGGTGAGATAAGGGCTGTGAACAGGATTGAACAACGCATTGCAGAAGCGGAAAAACTAGGCTTTGAAAAAATTATTGTGAGCAAGTACAATGCAAAATCAATGAGCAAACTAAAACATAATATTGAAGTGGTGGCTTTAGCAAAAGTGGAAGAATTGTACCAGTATTTATTTTAGCAACGAAAAAAATATTCAAAAAATTGTTTAAAATAGTTACAGAAAATGCAGTTTTTAAAAACTATATTATCAGATACAGCCCATCTTTTCTACCCACACATCTGCACTGGTTGTGGAAGCGATGTTTTGGCTGAGGATAATTTACTTTGTGCAAAATGTTTTGTCGATTTACCGGTAACCAACTATGCTGCTCATAAAAATAATCCGATTGAAAAAATATTTTGGGGCAGGATACCTTTACTGGCAGCACACGGCGAATTTTATTTTGCCAAAGGATCTTTGATTCAACACCTCGTTCATCAATTAAAATATAAAGGCAACAGGGAAATAGGTTTTTACCTGGGTGAACTAATGGCAACATCTTTAATTGACAGCAAACGTTTTGATAATATTGATGGCTTAATACCACTTCCTCTTTTTCCTGATAAAGAAAGAAAAAGAGGGTACAACCAGGCAGCAATTATTTGTAACGGCATGTCTGAAGTGATGAAAGTACCGGTATTCAATAATATTTTGATCCGGCAGCGGTTTACCGAAACACAAACCAAGAAGCACCGGACAGAACGTTGGGAAAATGTGGATGGAAGTTTTGCTTTAAAGAATGAACAATTACTAAAAGGAAAACATTTGTTGCTGGTAGATGATGTGGTGACAACCGGAGCCACTTTTGAAGCAAGCGGAAATACCTTGTTGAAAATTGAAGGAGTACAATTAAGCATCGCAGCTTTAGCGGTAGCAACAAAGTAGTATTTCAAAACAAGTACCCTTGATAAATAACATTATTTTTGAACCATGAAGCATTGGCAAACAAAATCTCCGCAATTTATTTTTTTATCCTGCCTGCTCCTGGCAGTTTTTAGTTTACTAACTTCCTGCAAAAAAGATTCATTCATCACAAGTGGGGATGCAAAGCTTACCACAATAGATGAGCCTTTAAAATTCGACACGGTATTTACCAGCGTCGGTTCGATAACACAATCATTTAAAATAAACAACGACAACAATCAAAAACTTTTATTAAGCAGCGTAAAACTGATGGGTGGTGCTGCATCTGCTTATAAAATAAATATTAATGGAGTAGCTGCATCCGAAGTAACTAATATTGAGCTGGCAGCTAATGACAGTATGTATGTTTTTGTTTCCGTAAACATTAACCCTAATCTCGACAACCTGCCATTCATTGTTAAAGACAGTATTTTAATTTCATACAATGGCAATAGCCGTTTTGTGCAGCTGGAAGCCTTCGGACAAAATGCCAACTTCTTACGCAACAGGATCATCACAGGCAATATTACCTGGAACAATAACCTGCCTTATGTGATACTGGACCAGTTACAGGTGGATACCAATTCAACACTCACTATTGAGCCAGGGTGCAGAATATACTGTCATGCCAATGCTCCATTTTTGGTAGATGGAACATTGATTACAAATGGCACCAAAGAACAACCGGTAACATTTGCCGGCGACCGGCTGGATACCATTTATAAAGACCTGCCGGCAAGCTGGCCCGGCATTTACTTTAGAGAAACAAGTAAAAGTAATGTGCTGAATTTTACCTCGGTAAAAAATGCCTACCAGGCAATAGTAGCCGAAAACCCTGCCGGTAATGGATTGCCCAAAATTATCCTTCATCAATGTATCATAGACAATGCCTATGATGCCGGCCTGCTTTGTGTAAACAGCAGCCTCAATGCTGATAATAGTTTGATCAGCAATTGCGGCAGCAATATTAATTTCTTTTTAGGCGGCGATTACAATCTTACCAATTGCACCGTAGCTGCTTATGCTGCATTTATTACTCACAAAAAACCAGTATTATTTGTGACTAATTTTGCAGTGATCAATGGGGCCACAGTTACTGCTTCTCTTGTTGCAAATTTTACCAATTGCATTTTCTGGGGCGAAGAAGGAATAGTTGATGATGAAATTATTGTAAACCAGCAAGGCACAAATATAGTTCCGGTTAAATTTATTAATTGCCTGTACAGGGCAACGAATGATCCGGCAAGCAGCACCAGCACTATCATTGCATCAATCAAAAATCAACCTCCATTATTCGACAGCATTAACGTATCAAAAAATATATTTGATTTTCATATCAGCAACAATACTGCTCCGGGATTTGATAATGGTATAACAACAACTTTTTTAAAAGATCTTGATAATAATACAAGAAGTGTTGGCCTGTGGCCTGATATTGGGTGCTATGAAAAGCAATAAGCATTTCTATAAACAAAATCATTTCTCATTCGTTACAATAAAAAACAAACTATGTTAAAAACATTCATTATCTCGGCAGCACTCATATCCTGTGCAGCACAAACAAATAATATTGCCATGGCCAATGAAACTCCAGCTGCAGAATCTGTTATAAAAAAATCTATTTACGATTTTAAAGTATCGGCATTGGATGGCAGTATTATAGACTTTGCCTCCTTCAAAGGAAAAAAAATCTTAATTGTAAACACTGCCTCGGAATGTGGCTTCACCAAACAATACGAAGGCCTGGAAACATTGTATAAAAAGTATCAGGACAAATTGATCATTGTTGGTTTCCCCGCAAACAACTTTGGCGGACAGGAGCCGGGCAGCAACGACCAGATAAAAGAATTTTGTAAAAAAAATTATGGCGTTAGTTTTCCCATGGCAGCAAAAATTTCTGTAAAGGGAGATGATATGGCGGCGATTTATAAATGGCTTTGTAACAAAAGTGAAAATGGAGTTTTGGATGCAGAGATAAAATGGAACTTCAATAAATTTTTGCTGGATGAAAAAGGCAACCTGTTAAATTATTTTGAAAGCAAGATTACACCGATGAGTGAAGAGATTACAGGCAAGCTGTAAGATAAAATAATTTAGATTAAAGCCATCTTGTGCATAACGGGATGGCTTTTTTATTTTACTTTGCACCGATGCAGTTTGATAAAATCATAGGCCAAAAAGAAGTAAAAGAACACCTGGTGCAAATGGTGCAGCACAACCGGCTTAGCCACGCCCTGCTTTTTTTAGGCAAAGAAGGCAGCGGTGCTTTATCACTGGCAATAGCCTTTGCTCAATACATTGTTTGCGAAAAAGTAAATGGCAAAAACACCGCAACAATAACTGGCCCATCGCTATTTGGAGACCCTGAGCCAGCACCAAACGAGAAACGAGAAACAAACAACGAGAAACAAGAAACGGATTCCTGCGGCACCTGCCCAGCCTGCACCAAAGCTGCTCAACTCATTCATCCCGATATACATTTCTCTTACCCTGTTATTCCAAAAAAATCTGGCGATAAGCCAGTAAGCACAGATTATATTAAAGACTGGCGGGAGTTTGTTTCCATTCACCCTTATGGCAATGTGTTCGACTGGCTGCAGTTTATTGGTGCCGAAAATAAACAGGGAAATATTACCGCAGAAGAATGCAATGATATCAACCGGAAAATAAGCCTGAAAAGTTTTGAGAGCGAATACAAGATCCTCATCATCTGGATGCCGGAATACCTAACCAAAAACGGTAATAAACTGCTGAAGCTGATTGAGGAACCACCACCCAATACACTTTTCGTGTTGGTAGCCGAAAATGAAGAACAGGTATTGCCCACTATTTTATCAAGAACCCAGTTGGTAAAAGTACCCCTGCTTTCAAATACTGAAATTGAAGTGGCATTGGAGCTAAGAGCCGGAGCAAAAATTGAAAAGGCCAGGCAGGTTGCCATTATGAGTGAAGGCAATTACCGGGAGGCATTGCATTTATTGCAACATGAAGAAGATGACTGGCAGGTTACTTTAAGAGAATGGCTCAACTTGATTGCAAAAAAAAATCTGCCGGGGCAGGTAAAGTGGATAGAAGATATGAGCAAGCAGGGCCGGGAAAAGCAAAAACAATTTCTAAAATACTTTACCCATTTGCTGGAAATGGCAATCAGGGTACGCATTATTGGCAACAGCAATGAGGCTGAGCCCAGCAATGAACTCGATTTTGCCATGCGGCTCAATAAACTTTGCGGCATCGGCCAGCAGGAAGCCATCATACAGGAACTGGACAAAGCCAGCTATTATATTGAGCGGAATGCTAACGGAAAAATCCTTTTTCACGCCCTCTCCATTAAGTTGCACCACATTATTAGTAACAATTCACTAATTTTGATTAGTTGAGGAAATTGGGTTTGAGGCTGGGCTTTGGAGTTGTGTGTTTATTTTATGTAACAGGCTTTCTCCGCTATATTCAACATCGTTGTGTCACTCACTTGTACCGCACTGCATTTATCAGCAATGCGTTTCCATATAAATTGTATCGTTCAGTAATGAACAATAGTACAAGAGTGCGACGCCAATGAAGCATCATAGCAGCAACCCGGCTCGGCTCATAAAAATTCCTCACTAAACAATGATCGTCTTGCTTGCTGCAGGTGAAACTCACCCTGTTTTTGCATTACAGGATCATCAATTAACCAATTATCAACTATCAATTAATTCAACAATATGGGATGTGGAAGTTGTGGATCAGGCAGCACCCCCGGTGGATGTAAAAGCCACGGAAGTTGCTCAAGCGGAAGTTGCAACCGCATGAATGTGCATGACTGGCTGGCCAACCTGCCTTTCAGCGACCCGGAAAGCAGTTGCAAAATGGTGGAAGTAAGTTTTAATAATGGCAGCCGCAAAGACTATTTTAAAAATACCACCGGTTACTTTTTTGAAAAAGGCGACATGATTGCCGTAGAAGGCGTAAGTGGTTTTGATGTGGGCAGTGTAAACATGACCGGTGAACTGGTACGTCTGCAATTGAAGAAAAATAATATTAAAGAAGATAGCGCCGACATTAAAAAAATACTCCGCAGGGCAAATGAAAACGACCTGAGCAAACTGAAAGAAACCAAGGCTAGGGAAAAAGATGTGATGATACGGAGCCGTGCCATTGCCAAACAACTGAACCTGGAAATGAAAGTTGCCGAAGTGGAAATACAGGCCGATGGCCGCAAAGCCACTTTCTTTTATATTGCCGATGACCGGGTTGATTTCAGGGAATTAATAAAAATCTACGCCGGAGAATTTAAAGTAAAAGTTGAGATGAAACAGATTGGCGCCAGGCAGGAAGCTGGTAAGGTAGGCGGCATAGGCAGTTGCGGAAGAGAGCTTTGCTGCAGCACCTGGCTCACCGATTTTAAAAGTGTAAATACCAATGCAGCCCGGTATCAAAATCTCAGCATCAACCAAACCAAACTGAGTGGACAATGCGGAAGATTGAAATGCTGTTTGAATTATGAACTGGATACTTATTTAGATGCGCTGCAAAATTTTCCCGATGATTGTGATATGATTGAAATGGCCAGAAGCCGTGCTTTTTTGGTTAAGAAAGATATTTTCCGCAACCTGATGTGGTACACCATGCCAGACAGCAACAAACAATATCCACTTACCATAGAAAGGGTACAAAAAATTAAAGCACTCAACAAACAGGGCATAAGGCCGGAAGAACTGGAAGCAGTAGAAGTGGTAAGCAAAAAACCAATTGAAGTAGAACCAACTTATGCAGATGTAGTAGGCCAGATAAGTCTGAAAAGCCTGGAAAAAACCAGCCGCAAAAGAAGAGACAATGAAAGAGGCGATCAGGGAAACAGGCGTGAAGGAAATGACCAAAGAAACCAGCAACAAGGCGGACAGGGTAACAGGCCACAGCAAAGACCACCACAAAACAGGGGTGGCAATCCAAACCAGCAGCAGGACAACAGGCAGGAAGGAAACGACCAAAGAAACCAACAGAACAGGCCACCACAAAACCGTGGCGAAAACAGGAATCAGCAACAAGGCGGGCAAGGTGAAAGACCACAGCAAAACAGGCCTCAGCAGAAGCCTCCACAGAACAGGGGCGGCAATCCAAACCAACAGCAAAGGGCACCCCAAAACAGGGATAATCAGCAAAAGCCTGATGAAGGTTCAAACAATAACGACGAAAAAAGTTAATTTAAAAATATCATTTCAACGTCAGGCACAAATAAATGCCTGACGTTTTTTATATTTACTGTTCAAAACCTACAATGTCCATCACAGTTTCCAATCTTACCAAATTATACGGCACACAAAAAGCAGTAAACAATATTTCATTCACCATAAATAAAGGTGAGATCGTTGGTTTTCTTGGCCCCAATGGTGCAGGCAAAAGCACCACCATGAAAATCATTACCGGCTATCTTGAAGCCAATAGCGGTAAAGCTGAAGTGTGTGGCGAAACGGTTGATACCAACTCATTAAATACTAAAAAGAAAATCGGTTATTTACCAGAAGCCAATCCTTTGTACTTTGATATGTACGTGAGGGAATACCTTGAATTTGTAGCCGGAGTACATGCCATTCAAAACATAAAATCGAAAATTGAAACGGTGATTGATACCGTTGGTTTAAAATTAGAAGCCAACAAAAAGATTGGGCAACTGAGTAAAGGCTACAAACAAAGAGTAGGCATTGCCGCTGCACTGATACATGACCCGAAAGTATTGATTTTAGACGAACCTACCAGCGGACTTGACCCCAACCAGATAATAGAAATAAGAGAAGTAATAAAGAGATTAGGTAAGGATAAAACCGTATTATTTTCCTCTCATATTTTGCAGGAGGTAGAAGCCATTTGCGATAGGGTCATCATCATCAACCGTGGCAATATTGTAGCAGATGATTTATTAAGCAACCTACAGAAAGCCAATACAGCACAACAACAAGTACTCGTAGAATTTAAAGAGACTATTACTAAAGAAGATTTGAATTCAATCGAAAATGTAATTGACGTAAAACAATTGTCTACTAATAGCTTTCAACTTTCAACTGACAATTCTGAAAATGTGAGAAAACAGTTATTAGAATTGAGTTTGAAAAATAACCTGAACATTGTTTCTTTGCAAAGTGAAACAAACAGCCTGGAAGATATTTTCAGGAATTTAACCGCAGCTAACAATTAAAACATAATCTTAAACACTTTTTATCATGAGCTACATCGCATCCATCTTTGCCCGTCAAATATTAGACAGCCGTGGAAACCCTACTGTAGAAGTAGACGTATTAACCGAAAACGAAAAACTTGGCAGGGCCGCAGTACCTAGTGGTGCCAGCACCGGCATTCATGAAGCAGTAGAATTAAGAGATGGCAAGAAAAATTACTACGGTGGCAAAAGTGTATTGAAGGCAGTGAATAATGTAAATACTGTAATAGCAGAAAATTTACTGGGCTGGGATATTGCAGACCAGACTGGTGTTGATGCTGCAATGATTAAATTAGACGGCACTGCTAACAAAGGTAAATTGGGAGCCAATGCAATGCTGGCAGTAAGTTTGGCCGTAGCAAAAGCTGCAGCTGTAGAAGCCAACCTTCCATTGTACCGCTACGTTGGTGGTACCAATGCCAAAACATTGCCCATCCCAATGATGAATATTTTAAATGGAGGTTCGCATGCCGACAATAAAATAGATTTCCAGGAATTTATGGTAATGCCGGTTGGTGCTTCTTCTTTTAGTGAAGCACTTGCCTGGGGCGTTGATATTTTTCATGCACTAAAAACTGTGCTGAAGAAAAAAGGTTACAGTACCAATGTGGGTGATGAAGGTGGTTTTGCGCCAAATATTCAAAGCAATGAAGAGGCGATAGAAACTGTAATGCTTGCAATCAGTGCTGCCGGTTATAAACCTGGTTCACAAATAGCAATAGCAATGGATCCCGCCGTTAGTGAAATGTATGACAAAGCAAAAAAAGTATATCATTTCCATAAAAGCGATGGCAAAAAACTGAGTAGTGAAAAAATGGTGGACTTCTGGGCTAACTGGGTAAAACAATATCCCATTGTTTCCATTGAAGATGGTATGGCCGAAGATGACTGGAAGGGTTGGAAATTAATGACCGACACGATGGGAAAGAAAATCCAGCTGGTGGGTGATGATCTTTTTGTAACAAATGTGAACCGCCTACAGCAGGGAATTGATACCGGCGTAGCCAATGGCCTGCTGGTAAAAGTAAACCAGATTGGTACGCTTACAGAAACCATCAATGCAGTAAGCATGGCTCAGAACAATGGATACAATACCATCATGAGCCACCGCAGCGGTGAAACAGAAGATACCACCATTGCCGATTTAGCAGTAGCTTTAAATTGCGGCCAGATTAAAACGGGCTCTGCCAGCCGAACAGACCGTATTGCCAAATACAATCAATTAATAAGAATAGAAGAAATGTTGGGTGACTGTGCTATTTATCCAAAAGGAAAAATTAAATTTGGTAAATAAAGTTTGATAAACACAACACATGGAAAATATTCCTGAAAACACAGGCACTCCTCAGTCCTCTTTTCGCAAAGGGCTGGGGAGGCTTTCCTGGCTCACAAATAAATACCTCATTGCAGGTACCTTTTTTGTAGTCTGGATGCTTTTCTTTGACCCAAAAGATATTACTTCAGAATTTGGCCGCTGGGGCAAATTTTGGGAATTACAGAGCAGTGAGCAGCATCTTAATAAAAAGATAGATGATACAAAGAAAGAATTGGGCGAATTAAAGAATAATGCCCAAACGATTGAGAAATACGCAAGGGAGAGATATTTGATGAAAAAGGATAATGAAGACCTGTTTATCGTATCGGCACCCAAAAGCGCTAAACAGTAAGTGTTGATACAATATTCATAATCAATGTGCGTTTATAGATTTGGATATTGATAATTAATTCTTTTAACAAGCACTTTTAACTTATGCACAGCATTACGCAGGAGGATCTGCTACAGTACCTGTACAGTGAAACCTCCATCGACAAAACAGCGGCCATAAAAGCTGCTTTAGAAACGGATTGGAACCTTCGGGAACAGTACGAAGTGTTAACCTCGGCCCATCAAAGCCTGGAAAAAGTAACACTTTCCCCCCGTAAGAAAGCCATTGATTTCATCCTGAATTATGCCGGTAAGCAAACAAAGGAACTTACCACACAGGAAGGATAAAATCATCAAGAGTATTTAACCTAATTTCGTCCCCCGGCAAACACCGGGGATTTTTTATGACCAAACAACAGCGGTACCAATTCGTTATTGACTATTTTTCTGCCAACAGCCCCGACGCAGAAACAGAGCTCCTTTATGACAATCCTTTTCAGTTACTGGTAGCGGTTATACTTTCTGCCCAGTGTACAGATAAACGGGTAAACCTTACCACGCCTGCAATTTTTGCAAAATTTCCTGATGCGGAAAGTATGAGTAAGGCTGAATTTGACGAATTGTTTCCAATAATAAAAAGCATTTCTTACCCCAATAATAAAACAAAGCATTTGATTGGAATGGCTGGTATGCTGATAGAAAATTTTTCTGGTGTAGTGCCGATGACGGTAGAAGAACTGGTATTACTGCCCGGTGTGGGAAGAAAAACGGCCAATGTTATTACTTCTGTAATTGATGAGCAGCCAAACATGGCAGTCGACACCCACGTTTTTCGGGTAAGCGCAAGAATAGGACTTACTACAAATGCCAAAACACCTTTAGCAACTGAAAAGCAGTTGATTAAATATTTTCCAGAAAAGTATATCTACAAAGCACACCACTGGCTTATTTTACATGGCAGGTACACCTGCACAGCCAGAAGTCCAAAATGCAACGTTTGCGGTATTAAAACTGTCTGTAAATTTTATAATAACATACGGAAAGATGGAATATAATTCAGGAATAATCGTTTATTTTGTAAAAATTTCCCGTAAATTCGGCTGAAATGATTTTATTAAAAGGAACTTACTAATTGCATGAAAAAATTTATTTTAGTAATAGCATCAACTTTACTTTTGATTGCATTTGGGTATAAGGCTTCTGCTCAATACTATTTTTACGACAATAATTCATACGATACACCCTTAATGTTTGAATTGGGTGGATCTTTCGGTATCATGAATTGCCTTACTGATGTTGGGGGTAAAAAGGGGCTTGGTAAACCTTTTGTAAAAGATTTGAACTTGGGAAACAATCAGATGAATGGAAGTGTTTACCTAACGGCAACTTACAAAGATGCTTTTGCACTCCGCATTGAAGGTACTTTTGGACATATAAAGGCATACGACAGTATTTTAGCTACTGAAAAAAGCACCAGCCAGGGCAGGTACGAAAGAAACCTGAGTTTTAAAAGTAAGATTTCGGAGATTTCATTAATAGCAGAATTTCATCCATTATTTATTTTTATTGACTGGCCGGGAAGGGATGATCCTCCGCCTTTATTTTCTCCATATATTGCAGTAGGGGTAGGTTTTTTTTCATTTAATCCACAGGCAAAATCTAGAAGTGGGGAGTATGTTGATCTTGAACCTTTGCGTTTAGAAGGACAAGGTCTTCCACAATACCCAGAAAGAAAACCTTACAAACTTTCGCAAATAAATATCCCAATAGGATTAGGTGTTCGATATGAATTATCTCCAACCTTTAACCTCCGTGCAGAATTTCTACACCGTACATTATTTACTGATTATTTAGATGATGTAAGCACAAGATATATTGACCCAAGCCTGTTTGGCACCAATGGATTTGGCTTTACCGGGAAACAGTTACAAAATGCACAGGACCTGGAAAGTAACCAAAGAACTAATACAGCAGCCAACAGTTACATTTTTAGAAAAAGTGATGGCGGTATAAGAGGCAATCCAAAAAATAAAGATTCATACTTTACTTTTAATATCAAACTCGGACTCACTTTTGGTAGAGAAAATATAAAAAGGTAATTGAGTGACTTTGTGAAATTATTTTTAAAAGCTCCGTTTTACGGGGCTTTTTTATTTCCCAACCTGTGGTTAGTAATTCATATTCCAAATCATCCATTATTTTATCGCTGGTTATTTTATATGCTGATAAAAAAACAAGCGCCTATTTCATTTCTGAAACAGGCGCTTGCAATAAATCTGGTTATAAATATTATTTATACTGTGGCATCAACCCTTTTGCCATTTCAGTCATTTTCTTCAATGCATCTTCAGGGAGGTTGCCCTTTTTAAACTCAGCTAAAATTTCAGGATGCTTGGTTTCCATTTGAAGTAAAAAATGTTCTTCAAATGCTTTTACATTTTTAACTGCCACATCTCTCAACAAACCTTGTGTTCCCAAATAGATAATAGCCACCTGCTTTTCAACACTAAAAGGTGAGTATTGCGCCTGCTTTAATATTTCCACATTTCTTGCACCTTTATCAATTACATTTTTAGTAGCAGCATCAAGGTCACCACCAAATTTAGAGAATGCTTCCAGCTCTCTGTAAAGTGCCTGATCCAGTTTTAATGTACCGGCCACTTTCTTCATTGATTTGATCTGTGCATTACCACCCACACGGCTAACCGAAATACCTACGTTGATAGCAGGACGGATACCGGCATTAAACAGGTTACCTTCTAAGAATATCTGACCGTCGGTAATAGAAATTACGTTGGTAGGAATGTATGCAGATACGTCACCCGCCTGTGTTTCAATTACTGGTAATGCAGTTAGTGAACCTCCTCCTTTTACCAAATGCTTGATAGAAGCAGGCAGGTCATTCATTTGTGCAGCGATTTCGTCTTTAGCAATAACTTTTGCAGCCCTTTCCAATAAACGGCTATGCAGATAGAATACATCACCCGGATAAGCTTCACGGCCTGGCGGACGGCGTAATAATAAAGACACCTCACGGTAAGCCACAGCCTGTTTTGACAAATCATCATAAATAATCAAAGCCGGACGGCCGGTATCACGGAAAAATTCACCAATAGCAGCACCGGCAAATGGAGCATAGAACTGCAAAGGTGCTGGATCAGATGCTGAAGCTGCCACAATAGTTGTGTAAGCCATGGCACCATTTTCTTCCAGTGTCTTCATAATACCAGCAATGGTAGAAGCTTTTTGCCCAATGGCAACATATATACAGTAAACAGGTTTGCCTGCTGCGTAAAATTCTTTTTGATTAATGATGGTATCAACACAGATGGCAGTTTTACCAGTCTGGCGGTCACCAATTACCAATTCCCTTTGTCCACGACCGATTGGTATCATCGCATCAATTGCTTTGATACCTGTTTGCAATGGTTCTTTTACCGGCTCACGGAAAATTACACCCGGTGCTTTACGCTCCAGTGGCATTTCATATAATTCGCCTGTGATAGGGCCTTTACCATCGATTGCTTCTCCTAATGTGTTGATAACACGGCCACACATCCCATCACCTACTTTAATAGAGGCAATTTTATTAGTGCGTTTTACTTTGGCACCTTCCTTAATTCCACTACTGTCACCCATTAATACCACACCCACATTATCTTCTTCCAGGTTGAGTGCAATGGCTTTTACACCATTTTCAAATTCCACCAATTCGCCACTGCTTACATTGTTTAAACCATACACACGGGCAATACCATCACCCACCTGCAATACGGTTCCTACTTCTTCCAGGCTTGCTCCTGCATCAAAGTTGCTTAATTGCTGGCGGAGAATTGCTGAAATTTCATCCGGTTTAATTTCTACCATAACTGTTTATTTTAAAAAGTTGTTTTATCTTAATTTTTGGACATACTGGTTATCCATAAACTGTTTTTGAATATCCCTTAAATCACGCTGGATACTTGCATCTACCAATGTGCCCTGCATCTCCAGTACAAAACCACCGATCAGTTCATCTTTTACTGCTGTTTCCAATTCGATATTCTGCAGTGCTGTGGATGATTTTATTTTGGCAATGATAGCCGATTTAATGTCTTCACTAACAGCAGTAACAGTAATTAATTTAACCCGGTAAATATTTTTCAATTTATTGAACTGCTGCACAAAAGCATCTGCTATTTCCGGCAGGTTGCTCTCTCTTCCTTTACGAACCAGCAGGCGGATAAAAGATGCCGTAGTATTGTTAACCCTACTAGTTACAATAGAGTCAATAATTTTTTCTTTTATGCCGGGCTTAATAACCGGGCTGCGTAATACGGCTGTAAAATCAGGGTTGGTTTTACCAAGGCCCTGCAGCCATTTCATATCAGCATACACAACGTCTAACTGGTTTAATTCTATTGCCAGATCAACCAAACTTTTTGCGTACCTGCCTGCTAAACGTGGATTATTCATTTGAGTTATGCATTATGAGTTATGAATTATGAGTTAGCCTCATTCTTAACTCTTCACTTTAAATTCTTAATTCAACTTTGCATCGTTCGCAAGTTGTTTAATAAAAATTTCTTGGTCAGCTTTGTTACCCAGTTCCCTGCGTAAAACTTTTTCACTTACTTCTATAACCAAATTACCTACCTGGTTTTTTATTTCTGTTAACGCAGCCATTTTTTGATTGTTGATAGAAGCCTGGGCATCGGTAATAATTTTTGCCGCCTGAATTTTTGCCTCTTCTTTTGCGTCGTTGATTATTTTATCTTTTGTTTCTTTTGCTTCTTTCAACATGATAGCCCTTTCTTCACGGGCCTGGGCCAGCAAGGCTTCGTTATCATTTTTTAACTGGGCCATTTCAAGCTTTACTTTTTCGGCAGAAGCTATCGAGTTGGCAATATTGGTTTCCCTTTCTCCCAAAGATTTCAGGATTGGTTTCCATGCATATTTTTTTAAAATAAAAAATACAATCAGGAAGGCCAGTAAAGTCCAAACGATTAAACCGAGGTGTGGTAATAAAAGATCCATTGTTTACTAATTTTATAATTCGATAATGTGCTAATCTGCTAATTAATCCAGCAATGATTTCACACCTATATTCTCTTACTAATTCTATTTCAGAAGTAACCTTAACAACTTTTATTCCTGCTACACTCCCCTTTAGGGGATGGGGGTAAAATTACTGTATCCTCCGCCCTGTGCTTTGGATACAGTAAAGATTTGGTGCTGATTACGATTTCAATACTGCCAGTAAACCTGCAATTACAGCGAAAAGGGCAACACCCTCTACAAACGCAGCAGTAAGAATCATGTTAGCACGAATGTCGTTAGACGCTTCCGGTTGACGGGCAATAGCTTCTACAGCGCCTTTACCAATTTGACCAATACCGATACCGGCACCAATCGCAGCAAGGCCTGCACCTATTGCTCCACCCATGTGTGAAAATCCAACTTCAGTTAACAAAGTCATCAAAGTCATGATACTTGGTTTTATAAATGAATAAAAAAAATGCAATTAAATAATTACCGGATCAGCATGTCCGTCCACATCATCATGCCCACCTTCAAATGCCTGCCCGATAAATACAGCCGTTAAATTGGTAAAAATAAACGCCTGTATAAATGCTACTAAAATTTCAATAAAATAAATGAATACGGTAAACAAAATAGATACCGGAGAAAAAGCCCAACCAGCCACCTGGCTCATGGCTCCAAAAATAAATATGAGGCTGATGAAACTTAAAATGATAATATGCCCAGCCACCATATTGGCAAAAAGACGTATGATTAAAGCGGCAGGTTTAATTAAAATAGCACCTGCTAATTCCACGGGTATTAAAATAAATTTTACAGCCAAAGGTACTCCGGGAGGCCAGAAAATATGACCCCAGAAATGACTGTTGGTACTGCATAATATTACCACCAATGAAATAATACCGAGTACAGCCGTGAAAGCAGTGTTGCCCGTAACGTTTGCCAAACCTGGTACCAATCCAAAAATATTATTGATCAAAATAAAGAAGAATACCGTTAATAAATAGGGTAAATATTTAGCCCATTTTTTACCCAAATTAGGTTTAGCCACATCATCCCTTACAAAAGTGATAACAGGTTCTATTGCATTTTGCCAGCCGTTAGGTGCTGTTGTAACGCCATGCCCTTGTTTATATTTTTTTGCAATACCAATCATTAAGAAACAAAGAACAGCCAGTGCAATAAACATCTGCACCACATTCTTAGTCAATGAAAAATCATAGACTGTGCTGCCATCAACGGCTACTATATCTTTATTTTCATTAAGCTTATAACCATTGTATTCCTCCTCACCTGAATGGCCAAACCGGGAAGATGAAAAAACAGACAGTCCTTGCGTGGGAGAATATAAAATAACCGGTAAAGGAATGGAAGCATGAAAAGATTCATGTGGATTTTCCTTATTTTCTATAGTAAAGAAATGGAATTCATGGGCATCTTTAATATGATCTAAGATTATTTTAGCAGGATCAAGCTTTTCTTCCTTTACCTCATGCTTTTCACCTGCGCCTTCATGTGTAGGTTCACCAGCTTTTGCTGTAGTAGAAAAAAGCAACGTAAACAGGCTAAAAACCGCTACCAGTAATGATTTGAAACTCTTTGATGCCATATAATCCCCGAATTTTGCCGCAAAGATAGGGGTTCAAAGGGTAAATTAGTAACAGAAAATTGAGAATTTGTTGAGGGGAATTTAGTCGAGCCCCATTTCTTTTCTAAGCTGCTTAATTTTTTCAAGTTCCATCACATCAATCTGGTCTTTGGGACGGTTTACAGCTTTTTTATTTGCAATAAGCTGGTTGATGTGGAGAAATGGCACCTGCATTTTTTCAATCGTGGCTATCGTTGCTATTTGCAGGCATTCATCAAATGTATAAACTTCAAGGCCTTTCATATCAATTAAAATATCCAGTACGATGCCGTTTCCAATATAAAAATTTGTCCATCCTGGTACAAACTGCATTTCTTCCCAAGACAGTTCGTCATAATCATAAATTACCATTGCCTTACCAAGCCTTACCCTGTTTTCCTGGTCGTCTTTTATCCAAATATCCACATCTTCTGTTGATCTTGCATACCCATGCATGGTCACAGCAAACCCGCCAACCATTAAATAGGTCACTTGGTTATCGGCAAGCGATTTCCAAAATGATAGCAGGTCTTCGTCAAATACATCCATGGCCTTATTCAATCATTTTTTTATGGGTAACTTTTGCATTTTTCAGCATCCGGCTGATACGCATGAGTTTGGTAAACAGTTTAAATTTTTCTGTATCCGAAGAAAGGATGGCCTGCTTTCTTCTGGCAATATCAAGGCTTTCATAAGCCTCTGCATCTTCATGCAAAACACTGGCTTTGTCTTCTGCCTGCTTATATTGCTTACTGTCCATACTGCAATTTACTAAAATTATTGGGCAAAAAAAGAGAAAATATCAGGCAGGAGTTACTTGTTTTTCAAACTGCATTTTATGCAACTGGTAATATAAACCCTGCTTTGCCATCAGCTCATCGTGTGAGCCGGATTCTTTTATTTCCCCTTTTTCCAAAACGATAATTTTATTCGCCTTGCGGATGGTTGACAAACGGTGTGCAATTACGATGGAGGTTCTGCCTGCAATTAATTTATCAATTGCCCGCTGTATCAATTGTTCGCTTTCTGTGTCAACAGATGAAGTGGCTTCATCTAAAATAAGAATGGAAGGATCATACAATATAGCCCTTAGAAAAGAAAGCAACTGGCGCTGTCCCAAAGACAAGGTAGCGCCCCTTTCCATTACATTGTAATAATACCCGCCGGGCAACCGCATGATAAAATCATGGATGCCTATCAATTTTGCTGCTTCTATTACCTGCTCCTCTTTTATATCAGGATTCCGGAGTGTTACATTTTCAAATACCGAACCGCTGAATAAAAATACATCCTGCAATACCACGGCTATTTTGCTACGCAAATAAAAAAGATCAAAAGATTCAATATCCCTTCCATCAATATTGATATTACCTTTCCGGATATGATACAGCCTGTTTAGTAAACTGATGATAGAAGTTTTACCACTGCCTGTAGAGCCCACAATGGCAATGGTTTCACCGGCATTGATATTAAAAGAAACATCTTTCAAAACATAATTATCATCATTGTAGGCAAACCAAACATTATTAAAAGAGATGCCACCCTTTAATTGTGCAGGCATATATTTTCCGTCGTTTTGGGCACTATCTTTTATATCCAGCACTTTAAAAACCCGTTCGCTGGCTATCATTCCCATTTGCAATACATTGAATTTATCTGCAATCACCCTTAATGGACGAAACAATAAATTGAGGCAAAGTATAAATGAAGTAATGACTGCAGCTATTTTTGGTTTTTCTTCCTCAGTTAAAAATGCGGCATCTTTTGCAGCCCACCATACTAATAAGCCCACAGAAATTGCCAATACCAATTCTACTACCGGAAAAAAAACGGAGTAAGCAAAAATTGATTTGATATTTGCATTCCGTTGTTCCTCATTGATGGAATTAAATTTATTAAACTCCTTTTCTTCTGCTGCAAAAGTCTGTACAATACTCATCCCTGTAATATGCTCCTGCACAAAAGCATTCAAGTGAGCCACCGCATTGCGTACTTTGATAAAAGATTTATTTACACTTTCTTTAAAATAAAAAGTTGCTATGATTAAAAAAGGAAATGGTGCAAGACAAATAAATGTAAGCTGCCAGTTTACGCAAAACATATAAGTCAACACTGCAATGATGGAGAGCAAGTCTGCAATAATTGGTATCAGCCCATCGCTAAAAATATCATTGATGGATTCTATATCGTTGATAGTCCTGGTGGTGAGTGTACCAATAGGCGTTTTATCGTACTGCGATAAATTGAGGTTGATGACTTTTTTATAAGTGGTTACCCTCAGGTCTTTTACAACACTCTGGCCCAATGAAGAAGTAAAAAAAGTAAACACAAACCTGCATATCGTTTCTATTAATAACAATCCCAATTGTATAATAGTAACGCCAAGGATGACTGCACCGGCGCCATGTAAAAACCAAGCATCCGGATCTGGTTGCAAGCCTTTTGTAATGGTCAGCTGTATAAGCCAGGGCCTTACCGGAGAGATAACAGCTAAAAAAACGGCGAGAAAAAGAGAATAGTAAAATTTGTTTTTGTACGGCGAAGCAAAGTGGAATACCCTACGTAGTAATGAAAGGTTGAATACTTTTTTTGTCTTTCCCTGTTCACTCATAAAAACTCCAGTTTCTCGTTTTGTATTCCAGTTATAATTCTTTGTATAGATTCCAGGTATTTCCACATTAGCTAATTACCTATTCGCTTTCCATTTTTTTATTGTAAGCCTTTATAAAAATAGCTCCCAGGTTTTTGTAAGGTGGCACATAATCATCCCAGCTTTCCCTCATGCTTTTGTTGGCATCTGCATAAAATAATTTGGTTAAGGATGCCCACATCTCTTTCCATACAATCGGCTTGCCTGCGGCCACTGTTTGATTGATGTAATTAATAATAGGTTTATTAATATCTCCCTTCCCTATCTCTTTGGTAGAAACAATGTGTGCATCGGGACATATATCTAAAATCTCCGTCAGATTTTTGTAGCCGCCGCAGGAACCAAGCAAAATTATTTTTGCACTGCCCGGCATATTTCTTATTGTACCCGGCAGCCAATAGCTGTGTCCACGGTGGATTACAATGGATGGGCTGAGATCAAATTTTCTTAAATAAATACCTAAATGTTTTTGTGCCGTATCATCTAAATTTTTATCACTGTCCAATGGAAGATTGGCATAAATCCACACCGGCTTGCCTTTGATGGATTTTATTTCCACCCATTCTTTTTGTTTTGTTATTTTCCATTCTTTTGAATTGAAGGAACTGATGAATTGCGGAAAATGTTTTTTCCCATCATCATCTCCATAAAAAAATACCTGCTGCACCACCCTGCCCTTTTCATCTGCCAGGTATTTATAGTCTAATGAATAAATAGAAGGAATACCCAACTGGCTGGTAAGGTCAATACTATTATCATTGAATGAAAGGAATACCTGTTTTAACAAACCATAGATAGTTTTTCCTTTTGCATTATTTTCTTCAATGCTGCGTTGCTCATTATCAGCAATATTGGCAAGCATTTTTTTCAGCAGGTCTCTGTTGGTAATGCTGCTGTAGCTGTCTGCCACATCCACTGCATCTTCGAGGTTGCTTTTTTCATCCAGGTTTGATACAAATGCTTTCATCAGTGTAGTGGCATTTTCTTCAGGCATCATCTTTAACACGGTATCCAACTGGTTAAAATTAGCAGCCATTTTAATGAACTTTTTAAAGTAGTCCATCTTCACACTCATCAGCAATTTATCAGTTCGTGGCGAGGGACCAAGCAATTGCAAAAGTCTGCTGAAACTATGTTTGTAACTCGATGTATAAATATCATTCTCTCCCATCGCCATCATAAAATAGAGTTCCTCCGTACTCAATGGCTGAATGGCTTTCATTCTGATTGCCAAATTATTTTGCTCATGCAACTCATTAATTGGAGTAATGAAATGCTGAAGCGATTTACGATGCAACATATCTCTCAAACCATTGGTGCCAAACATTGCGATGGGGGTATCTTTCTTCACCAGTCTTTCATAATAACCAATCTCTGTTTTTACCAACTGTTTAAAATAGCCAACACTGTCATAGCCGCCCGGCCCATCATCCACATATTTTTTCAAACTGTCTATTGACTGTTTTTGATGAATGATGTCATCTAAAAAGGGATAGTAACGCAGCGCATTAGGTGTTTGGCTGAGTTTGACAACAGCCTTCACCATTGGATTATTATTACGACGTATCAATTTACCTTCCGGCGAGCTGGAGGAAGAAGCATAATCATACAATTGCTTAGGGTCATTTTTACAAGCCAGCACCACCAAACTGTCTGCAAAAGATTCGTTGATATATGGCCGTATACTCGTCAGTATCCTGGCGGGATTAGCTGCACTGTATTTGAGATAAAGAATTTTTCTGCTATCCTGGTAACCAGGGTTTTTATTAAAAATTTCTGCATTAATAAGTCCCACTTCGTAAGGAGCCTCTTCAATAAAAGGAGCCATGCTCTGACTATCAATATTGGCTTTTAGTATTTTTTCAAAATTATCAATCAGCGCAGGAGCCAGCGCCGGGTTTAATCTTTTTGATTTCCAGTTTATCCTAAACGCACTTACTATTTCTTCCACAAAATTTATCTGGCGAATTTTATCATTGTTGGTAGGCACTTTACTGCTGCCTTCAATAAAACAAAGTATGTCCTGAATCTTTCTGGTAAGGGCATCGGTAACCTGCAGGTTTATTTCTTCATTGCTGCTTACTTTAATAATACTGTCAGCTTTTCCATCGGCCTTGTCACATTTCAGTTGTTCTTCTTTTATCCTGTCGTGAAAACGGATGCGTTGAAAAGGGATAGCAAGATTGCTGCACTGGGCAGATATTTCTATACAACTAAACAACATCAGTAAATGCAGGAGAATTTTTTTCATGTATATTTCAGGATTACAATATCTACAAAATTAAGTGTTGCTTTTTAATTGCAGCAATTCTATAAAGCAATGCGGCAATACGGTTGACAATCGGGTTAACAATTTAATAATGTATCAAGCCCTCTGCAACTGGCAGTTTAATAAATATGATAGACTACTTTTGCTCAGCAAATAATGTATGAGTATTGTTAAAAAAATTTTGATCGCCGATGACGAGCCTGACATCCTGGAAATTTTACAGTTTAACCTGCAGGGTGAAGGCTACCAGGTAATCACTGCAAAAAATGGTGATGAAGCCATTGAAGCTGCAAAAAATAATCAGCCCGACCTGATTATTCTTGATGTGATGATGCCGGGTAAAAATGGTATTGAGACCTGCAATATCCTGCGGATGCAGCCGGCATTTAAAGATACCTTGATTATATTTTTATCTGCTCTCAGTGATGAAGGAACAGAAGTACGTGGCCTGGAAACCGGTGCAGATGATTATTTAACCAAACCAATCAGTCCGAAAATTTTAATCAGTAAAGTGAATGCTTTATTCAGGAGATTGAATAAAGAAGACCTTGGACTTATCACAATAGGAGACCTTGCCATCGACAGGGAAAAATACATTATCCGTTACCAGGGCAAAGAAATCATACTGGCAAGAAAAGAGTTTGAACTGTTGGCGCTGCTGGCTTCCAAACCAAGCAAGGTTTTTCTTCGCAACGAAATACTAAACCAGGTGTGGGGTACCGAAGTGATTGTTGGCGACCGCACCATTGATGTACATATCAGGAAGATCCGGCAGAAATTAAATTTAGACTGCATTACCACCGTGAAAGGAGTTGGCTATAAATTTGAAATGCAATAACCCCATCCCTAAAGGAGAGTATTACATTTATAATTAAATACATTTGCTTATAAAATACAGTGGTATACAAGCTTATGTTTTCAGCAAAAAATCTATCACCGCAACAACTTTCTTCCGCCACTGCTTTTATATTAGCACTGCCGATCAGTGCAGGTATTTATTATTTTGAACCAGTTTGGTGGGTAGCTGGCCTTTCTTTCATTATCATCTTTATTGGTTCGTTCGGATTGATATTATTCATGGTTCAGCAGTTTGTGTATCGAAAAATAAAACTCATTTACAAACTCATTTATCAAACCAAAGCAAGTAAAAGAGAAGAATTTTATTACAAAAATATTTTGCCCCAAAAAAGTATTGATGAAGTAAGGGAAGATGTAGAGAAATGGGCCATGCAAAAAAAAGATGAGATAGAAACACTCCAGGAAAATGAGGCTTACCGGAAAGAGTTTTTACAAAATTTATCACACGAACTAAAGACACCCATTTTTGCCATACAGGGTTATGTTCACACATTAATAGATGGCGCATTAGACAATCCGGATGTAAATAAAAAATTCCTCAACAGTACTTCCAGAAATATTGACCGGCTGGTAAACCTGGTGGATGATCTGGATGAAATTTCAAAACTGGAAAGCGGGGAACAACTGTTGTACAAAGAAAACTTTGTGATACAGGAACTGGTAAAAGATGTGTTTGACTCCCTTGCAATAAAAGCGGATGAAAAACAATTGAAGCTGCTGATAAAAAAAGGTTGTGAAGTACCACTAACCGTTCATGCAGACAAAGAAAAAATGAGGCAGGTAATCATTAACCTGATTGATAATGCAATTAAATATGGCAAACAAAACGGGCTAATAGAAGCCAGCGCTTATAAGATAGAAGGCAAAAAAATATTAGTAGAAATAAGCGATGATGGACAGGGCATTTCAGAGGATCATATTGGACGGATCTTTGAACGCTTTTACCGTACCGACACTGCCCGTAGCCGCAAGGTAGGCGGCAGTGGCCTTGGGCTTTCTATTTGCAAACACATCATTGAAGCACATGACCAAACCATTCATGTCCGCAGCACCATTGATGTAGGAACTACATTTGGTTTTACACTTGACGGAAGGAAAGATTAATATTCGAGTGAATTGAAATTGTATTTGTCCCTCTTAAAATAATACACATAAAACCTTCTTGCTTCTTCTTTACTCCTGTACTGAACAATTGTATCAACATGTATGGGAGCAATATTTTTTAAAGCCGAAAAATTTTCTTTTGTTACTAAATAATTAGATGGAGAGATGATGTAAATATCTACACTGTCAGTTACCAGTCCACGCTGTTTATTAAGCCAGTGATATTGATGAATGTCTTCAACAGGGCCGAGTACTAATGTTTGCAGCCGTAATGGCTGAGCCACATAAAAATCAATGTGTGCTGCAGGGAACCATTTATCTGCCAGTATGATTGTTCTATTTGAATCATTGTTGCTGTGGATACTGTGATAGATACTGTCAAAAGATGTTGCAAATTTTCGCCACCCATACATGTCCAGGGTAAAATCACCATCACCCCTTTTTTCAATTTTCTTTTCTCCCAATGTGCCCGGAAAAAACTGTATTACTGCAATGCCTGCAATCAATACAAACAGCAACAAACCATTGGCAATACTAAAGGATAAGGGTACAGGCCGCTTTGATGAAGAAGCCCATTGCTTTCGGGAATAATAACTGGCAGTGAGTAATATTAAAGCGGAGTAGCCAGGCCCTGTCCAGTGCGGCAATAAATTTTTGAATAATGAAACAGCAGTTGCTAAAAATATCAATGGTAATGCTGCCAACAGCAATATTCTTCTGTGATCTGGCTTTACAAACAAATCCCTGTGCCATATTGCTCTTACGATAATGAAGAAAACAATTGGGTTACAATAAAAAATTTGCCCGCCGGTAAAAGATAAAAAACTTTCTATATCCAAACCACCAGTTGCTACATCCACTCTTTTACCATGATATAAAAAAGTGATAAAATCATTTTGGATGTTCCAAAAAATAACCGGTATAAAAAAAACAATGGTGATTAATGCTGCAGCATAGATTGCCCAATGCTTTAACCAATCCCTACTATACAAAAAAATATACAAGCCAAAGCCGAACCATAAAAATACTGTATGAATTTTACAAAGCATTCCAAGACCGGTTACCACACCAAACCACAAAATATATTTCGTACTTTTTTTTGTAATGATTTTTGATTCTGTTATTTTAATTAATAACAACAATGCTGCCACCCAGCAAACCATTTGCGGAGAGTCGGGGAGAATAAAAGTGCCGGCAATGACACTGCCGTAAATAGTAGACGTGTACAACAGTGCCGCTAAAAATCCTGCATAAGGATTTGATAAACGTTTGCCAGCTTTGTACAAAAGCCAGGTGGTGGCAGCACCACAAAGTATAGCACCCAACCGGATAGTAAATCCTGTATCAACCAACAAATTAAAAGTAGTAAGCCTGATGAGCCAGCCCACCATCGGCGGATGATCAAAATAATTCCATTGCAGGTGATCGGCATAGAGACGATAGTAAACTTCATCATTACCCAGTTCCGTAGCGATGGCAACAACCATCCTTACAATGGTTGCAATCAAAATCAGTATCAAAGTTTTGCGACGGTAATTCAAGCAGTAACTATTGGGATGTTTACAAAGATGTTAGCAAATTATAGTAAAGAAGCGCTGCTGACACAACAGTTTTTTACTTTGTAAAAATAGATTTAGTTAACTGTACAAAAAAAGAAGATTGAAATAGCCTTTTATAATTTCTCTATAACTGCATCTGCATTTTCATTACCGGCAGATTGTTTCTTTTTAAACACTAATTTATTTTCATCCAGGTTGCGGCAAAAATACAGCGTTAGTAAACCTCCCATCACGCCGATAAAAGAACCCATCAAAACATCCAGTAAAAAATGCTGAGATAAAAAAATTCTTGAAAAGCCTACCAGCACAGCAGCACACAGCAAGAGAAAATGATGCCATTTTTTATTTGTATATAATGCCAGCACAGCAGCAACTGCAAATGCAGTAGCAGTATGCCCCGATGGAAAGCTGTTATCTCCTGCAAGTATTACATCATCTATAAAAAAAGAAAGCCTTTGCGGATAGAAATAATTTTCGGGCCTGGGTGAATGTACCAGTGGTTTTATAATTTGAGTAAGAATACCGGTAGATGAAAAGGCAATCAATAAAGTAACCGCCAGCTTTCTTTTTTTTAAAACAAAAAATAAAATCAATACCAGCAGTATTATAACAAGCCCATTCCCCATATAAGTATACCCAATAAAAAAATAATCCAGCCAGGGACGATGGTATTGGTTAATAAAAAGAAAGCAATTGTCTTTACCATTTATGAATAACCATACACTTGCAGCTACCAATAAAAAAAGATAGCCGTAAAAAAAGCGGGTATGTTGCTTTAACCGTTGGAGTTCACTGTTCATTATGCTGCTTAATTTTTCAAAAGTAACAAAACTGCGGTTAGCACAATCATCAAAGCACCAGCCAGTTTCTTCTTTACTTTCCTATTTTGGGTAAGGCTGATGTTTCCAGTTTTCTCAGAACATTTAACAGTCGTCCTGCATCTGCTGATAATTTTGTTGCTTCTTTTTTTCCATTCAGCAAAAAAGAAAACAGGCTGCATCCATCTTCATTCATTCTGAAATCAATATCCTGTATCACCCTGTTCATTTTAAAATAATGGATGGATCCATCATAGCCGCAATCATTTTTCATTGCTGTTGAACTTGCAGTTATCAGGCTGGTCAGCTGCTCCAGTATATTTTTATCGCTTATAATTTTTACTCCCTCCACTGTATCCATTGTTCCATCGCCTTTAAAATAATTAATGGCCACGCTGTCTGCATTGGCTATTTTTTCTTTTAACTGTTTCCCTGTTTTATTACAGGCTGATAAAAAAATAATAACAGCAATGAATACAATAATATTTTTCATAAATTAAAGATAATGAAAGCCACTGGAGCTTTGATTCAAAAAAAACACCCGGCAGAATTGCCGGGTGTCAATATCTAAAAATTCAGTTTATTATTTTAAAAATTATACTTTACACCAAGCTGTGCCTGCCAGCGGGAACTGATAGGATCGAGTGTATAATATTTAGCATTATCAGTACTTGGCTTCACAAAATTGAAAGTAGGAATGTATCCTGTTGATGGCGCTCCCGGAGCTATACTGCCCGACTGGCCAGGATTAGTACCAACAAATTTCAGGAAGTTAACTGTGTAGTTATTGATATTGGTAACAAAATTAACATGCCCCCAATCGTTATTTAATAAGTTTAATACATTAAAAACATCTACACTTACCTGCAGTGAATGTGCATTATTGGTTTTGCTCAATTTAAATTCATGCATCAGTTTCATATCCAGTTGATGAACCCATGGTGTACGCAATCCGTTTCTTTCAGCGTATTTGCCACGACGGGTGTTTAAATATTTATCGCCGCTGATAAAGGCATCCAGATCAGACCATTGTTGCGCTGCTGTATACACTGTTCCATTTAAAGTATAATCTGCTAAGCGGATATCGCTTTGATCTTTCGGTATGTAAGGTAAAGAAGCATTACTGCCATTACCAAATGGAGCCGACTGATATATCATGCTGTAAGGATTGCCTGATTGGCCTGTGTACAGGAATGTAAGTGAAGTGGTATTCATTTTATTCCACAAAATATTTGTTGACCAGGTAGCTACAATGCGGTGACGCAAATCAAAATTTGAATACGCCAAAGCTGAGTTACTTGGTGTAATAGATGGATTTACATTATAACTGCTTTCCCATGAGTTGCGGATACCATTGGTAATATCTTTACTCATACCATAAGTATAAGCTGCACTGTTACTCATATTTAAGATGTGCTTACCCATTTTTATATTGTTGGTAACCTTCGAAAGCTGGAAGGTTAAATTATAACGGTAGCCTTCAGATGTATTAGTCAGGAAGTAAACGTTTGAATAATTACTGTTATACTTTCCTCCAACATAAACCGGAGTTTGAGTAGGTCCGCCGCTGGTAAAATATGCCACTGAATCTTTCAGGTTAATCTGCTCATATTTTACATCATGAATAGTTTTTGTGTACATGAAATCAGCAGTAAACTTAAAGCCATTTCCAAATTTATAATCAACAGCAATACTGCTGCGCCAGATTGTGGGAAGTTTAAAATTATTATCGAAAACATCAATTTCCCTTGTAGCCGCCCTGTTGCCTGCACCATACAAAGATGCATATTTAGAAACGGTATCTTTAAACCCGGCAGGATTAATTGCCAAAGGCACAACCTGTCCGCTGGGAAGTGAACCAGACGGACCTTTGGGGCCATTCCAGTCTATGTTTCCATAACTGCCTCCATTTAATGTATAAGCATATCCATACCAGGCAAAAGGAACCCTGCCGGTAAAAATACCTGTTCCGCCACGGATAATGATTGACTGATTTCCTTTTACATCATAACTAAATCCAAGCCGGGGAGACACTGTAACTTTTGAAGGTAATTTACCAGTAAGCTGACTGAATGGAGTATTGTTGTAAGTAGGATTTGCCGAAACGTAGTTTGCCAAATTTGTTTTGGTAAGCTGGCTATCCAGGTAAGGTTGTGTACCTGCAAAAGAATAATCGAACCTTACTCCCGGAGAAATTTTTAATTTTTTGTTTATAGATATATCATCCTGGGCATACACACTGGTAAGTGCTATGCTAAATGGATTGGGTGTATTATTAAATAGTCCATCCCTGTCAGAAGGTAATTTAGGATCTGTGGTAAATGCCCCACGGATACGGCTTGGATTATCATTCAAAAAACTGGTAAGCCCCCTGCCATATTCCCACCTGCCATTAAAGGAATTGATAAACCCATAATTAAGACTGTAAAATTCATTGTGTGTACCAAAAGTAAATTTATTGATGCCAGCTGTTAGCGTAACATTGTCGCTAATTTCAAAAGTTTTTTGTTTCAAATTATAAACCGATGCTTCCCTCCAGGTGCCTAATGTAATACGGGCATTATCAATGTCAACATAAGGAGCAAGCGTACCAGGAAAATCCCTGTATTCTTTTACATTGATATAACTCACATTTAGCTGGTTATTCAAATTTGCCCCAAGTTTTGTTTTCAGTTCTGCCACAAGGTTTATGTTCCTGGTAGTTTGTGTAAAATCATTTGAGCCAAACTGAAAGTTAGTAGATGACCTTTCAAGATTATTACCAGTACCCTTTGTATAAATGGCTCTTACAGTTAAAGTGTTTTTTGAATTCAGTTTAAAATCGAGCCTTCCAAAAAGCTTGTCGCTTTTTGTAAAAATTTTATATGCCCCTAAATAACTTCCCGGATCATAACCGATCGCTTTCATTTTAGCTGCAATCTGGTCTGCTTCTATTTTTGTTACCGGCGTTCCTTTATCTGTGGTGCCATCTGCATAAATATTATAGAAAGTAGGTTCCTGCCTGTTAGTATGTTCGTAATTTACCAGGAAGAAAGCTTTGTTTTTTACAATAGGACCGCCCAGTGTAGCGCCATATTGATAATCATGAAAATCAGCACCCATCTTAGATTTACTTCCATCCACACTTTTGCCAACCAGTGACTGGTTACGTCCGTAAGCATATATGGAGCCATGAAAATCGTTGGTACCACTTTTGGTAACAGCATTTACACTGCCGCCGGTAAAGTTTCCCAGTTTCACATCATAAGGTGCCAGTTGTACTTGTACTTCCTGTATTACATCAATGCTGTAAGGATTGGTACGGGTGCCAGAACCTGCAGCACCAGACTGGCCACCACCACTTACGCCACCGGCAGAGTTACTGAATCCGAAGGCATCATTATTAATTGCCCCGTCAATGGTGAGATTATTATAGCGGAAATTAGTTCCTGCAAAAGAGTTATTATTTGATTGTGGTGTTAACCTGGTGAAATCACTCAGGCTTCTTCCCAATGTAGGCAGCACATTCATTTGCGCCCTTCCAATACTTACACCACTAAATTTTTTTTGAGTAGTTACTACTACCGCTTCAAGGCTTTTACTATCCTGACTTAAAACTACATTCAGATCTGGGTTGCTGCCCAACAACAAGTTTAC
Source organism: Chitinophagaceae bacterium (assembly GCA_031368105.1). Classification (GTDB taxonomy): domain Bacteria; phylum Bacteroidota; class Bacteroidia; order Chitinophagales; family Chitinophagaceae; genus Ferruginibacter. The sequence goes on along the minus strand of JANLQY010000008.1, from coordinate 38,790 downwards.
ATTTTCAGCCTTCTCCTCTTTATGCCCTACAAAACTTATGGTAATGGTATAAGGACCGCCGGGTTTTAAATTGCTTATTGTGAAAAGGCCTTTTTTGTTTGTTTGTGTTTTGCTAACAGCGCCTGTAGGTGTGTGTGTGGCCTCAATGGTGGCTCCTGGGATAATGCCGCCTTTTTCATCGCTTACATTACCGCTTAATATAGAACTGGTTTCCTGGGCAAAAGTATTCAGTCCCATAAAAACCAATACCAGTAAAATTAATTTTTGCAGTGTAACTCTCATAATCATTAAATTTTATGCAAAGCACCCAATCTAATGTTACCAAATCGTTTCCTCCATGTTACGGCATTATTAATTAATACAATTAAAAAAACAAACCACCCGATAAAAGTAACGGGTGGTACAAGCATGAGAATTTGCTATTTGCTTAAGGAACTTGTTTAGATTGCTATACTTTCTATAAAGAGAATTGCTGCTTATAAGAATGCAATTTCTTCAACCATTATTACCCCAATATTAATAAGGCATTATGCTAAGGTTATGAAAGATTATTGAAGCTGAAGCAAATAAGAATGCAATACAGATCGTCACAATCTTTACCGGCAACTTAAAACCTGAATTGTAAACGGGCTGTAAATACATTGTCTGAGACATCATTACTGTAAGCAGATAAAAGAGTGGATTCGTTTTTTACAAAAGCATAAAATAAACTAAGTTTTACCAATGATGTTACTGTATAATTGTATCCGACATTAAGGGTACTGTATTTTATATCTGCTGCTGAAAAGCTGGATCCTGTTGCACCAATTTCTTTTCCTGTTACTTTTGTATTAGGATCGTACCAGTCATATTTAATAACTAACTGGTGGCGCAATGAAAAAAGATGTTGTAAAAAATAAAAGTAAGCACCGTTAAAATTTCTTTTATAAAAACCATCAACACCACTTACTAATGCAGTGGGTGTTTCAGAACTGTTGAAAGTGCCTGTCTGTGTTCCTGTAACATACTCTGCCCTAAATTCAGTAAAGCCAATTCTATTTTTAATTTTTAACTGTAGATCTGCAGCCTTGTAAATTCTCGGCGAATAGTGTCCTGCATTGGCAGTACTGGAATCAACTGCAACAACTTTAATACCATTGGCACTGGCAGTACTGTAAACATATTTTGTATTTTGAAGCAGCCCTCCATATAATAAAGATGCCCCTGCACTAAAAGTAATATCTGTATTTAGATGAACCGGCTTTAAGGATATCCTGCTGATGAAATCTTTTCTATTATCAAAATCGCCGGTGGCATTTATTCCCTGGCCATTAAAAAAACCGGCATCTATTTTTATATTTTTAAGTGGATGCTTTTCTTTTCTTACATCGAATGATACCATTGCGCCAAGATCACGTTCACCTTTCATCAACAGTTGGCTCATCCTTCCTCTTTCTGGCGATTCCCTGTCGGCACTGCTTAAATTTACTTCGTAACTAAATGGCCGGGCAAACATCCCAATTGTAAACGAAAATAATTTGAACCGGTTTTCAAAAAGCCTGCCCCACACATCTCTAACTGTGAAGGATCTTTCATTGGCATCAAACTGAAAAACGATCTGCACACCCGGGCCACTGGCATCATTCATATGCACATAATCAATCCGTATCCTGCTGCGGCGGAGCATAAAACGATTGCTTACATGCGTGCCAAAATCGCCGCCTTCAAAATTTTTGGCACCGTCGGCAGATGCGACCTGGAACTGGGGCTGTATATATCCCCCGATACGCAGGTGATCAAATTTTTTATAAATGCCCATCAATCCTTTTCCGGCCTCTTTAGTGGTATCAAGCATATCCATTAAAAACTGAGCGTTACTGTGAAATACAATACTAAAAAGTAATGCGGATAATAGAATTATTTTTTTCAAGATTAATTAAATTTTCAATAGAAGATGAAATAACAAATTCTTAATCCAGTGCAAGTTCAATAATTGGATTCAAATTGGAAAAATAGTTTCAGTAATTGAAGAACTATTTTTTTCATTAGTTGGTATTTTATGATACAGGATTTATATAATTAAAGAAGCCTCCTGAATTCAGGAGGCTTCTTTACTATATTTTTTATACCAGTATTATTACAGATTTACAGTTGTTGGCTTAAATAAATCGCCAGGTACCTGGGATGGTGTATTTGAATTGGTATTTATTTCAGACTGAGGATAGAAGAACCGCTGAGGAAAAGAAGTACCAGTAACCGGTGTAAGACCAATTGCATTTTTAGTTCTTCTAAAATCACTAAACTGCTCAAGCTGTCCGATTAATGTTACATATTTTTCTTCAATTATTTCAGCCAATAAAGCGTCATCCTTAGCGCCACCATGGTTATCCATACCACCTGCCTCAAAATCTGCATCAACATAATCCAGATATTTCAATCCGTAAGCAGCTGCATATCCAACACCAATACTTCCGCCACCATTTAAATAAGCCCTGTATTCGTTTAAAGCAGTTAATGCTCCTGAAAAATTATCACCTCTGCTGTTAGCTTCGGCAAGTATTAATTTATTTTCTTCAAAAGTAACCAGCGGGAAAGCTGTAGTGCCGCCAAAAAATCCGTTATCATCAGCAGAAGCAACCCATCCGTCAAAATCACACTGAATGTTTAATTCATAAATAGAAGCATAACCAAGTGCCCCACCAGGCACATACATATAATTAAACCTTGCTTCTTCATCTGTTTTAGCATTGCCCCTGTATTTAGCAGCTGCAGGATCTAATAAACGTGGCGCAATTGCATCGTCGGCCCACATGTAAGAATCCCTGTCATAAATACAGAAAGAATAATAAAGATTAAAATCAGATCCATAAGCTGATCCATGAGGCGCCTTCATGTTATTAGCTGCATCTGCAATTCCCAAAGCCGCTTCAGTTGCTGCAGCTGTGTAATTTTTTGCATGGAGATAGAATCTTGCTTTTAAAGTATGAGCAGCTTTTGCCCATTTAGATCCTGAACCACCATAAAAAATATCTTTTGCTCCTGGATTAACACCAACGCCAGATGTAAGGTTAACTATAGCTGCATCCAGCAATGCCTGAACACCTGCATACACATCAACCTGTTTGTCAAATTTTGGTGCAGGAAAAGAAGCCGGATCACCAGCTTCTGAAAACGGGATATCACCAAATAGGTCTGTCAATGTACCAAAAGCCTGGGCTTCCATTACCTGGGCAATTCCTATTACTAACTTGTTGTTGGTAACAGTTTCTTTATCAATAATTATCTTACATGGCGCAATTACACCACGATAAGCTGTACTCCAGGTATTATCATAATCACCAGAAGTGGTAGTATAATTGTTTAAACTGATATACTGACGATCCTGGCCTGTGAAAGACTGGCTCCACATGCCCCCAAGCCTTGCAAAGTCTCCTTCGTATAAAACAATACTTGATACCTGAGCTCCATTCAGTAACAAAGCAGAAGGGGCATCAGTGGGGCTGTTGGGGTTTACATTTACACCTTCCACCACCTTTTTACAGGAAGATGAAAATAAAAATAAAGAAACCGCTGATATACTTAATAATTTTTTCATGTTTAATTACTTTTTAGATTAGTAATTGATTTTAATTGTAAATAAGAATGACTTGGTGCTTGGATTATTAAAATAATCTAAACCACGTCCGTTTGTAGGTCCGGTTAAGTTTGTTTCAGGATCAATACCTGTGTATTTGGTCCACAAAGCAAGGTTTCTTCCAGTGATAGAGAAATCAATAGAATTCAGTTTTGTTTTTTTCCTGAATTTATCTCCACGGATTGAATAACCTAATGAAACTTCCCTTAAACGTGTACGGGTACCATCTTCAACAAACTGTGAACCTACGGGACCAAATCCACCGCCAAGACCAGTGTACCAAGCCTGGTTTAAAGCAACATTACCAGCACCAAAATCTTTTACAGCTCCACGAAAAGTGGTACCAGCTGCAATTGTAGCTCCGGAATAAGTTTTCAAATCAGTTGGAGCAACTACTTCGTTGCCCACATCGCTATGTTTACCAAATGTATATAAGGCACCCTTTGTACCATTCCATACATCGCCGCCCTGTACATGATCGAATAAAACTGATACAGAAAATCCTTTGTAAGAAAATGTAGTATTCAAAGCCCCTGTCCAATCTGGATTAGGATTGCCCATAACTCCTTCTTCAGAATTTTGCTGAGGGAAACCATTTGCATTCAGCACCAAAGCTCCTTTGTCATTTCTTAAAAAATCAACTCCCCACAATGAACCCAGCGCATACCCTTCAACAGCACGGGAAGAAGAACCTGTGAATCCGGCAAGGAATACAGATTTGGTTCCTCCCATATCAAGTACTTTGTTTTTATTTTTTGAGAAAATAAAATTACTTGAAATTTTAAAATCTTTTGTCCTTACCCAATTAGCACCTAATTCCAGTTCAACACCACGGTTCTGTATTGTTCCAATATTTCCCTGTTTATTATCAAAACCAGTTGAAGATGGTACCTGAACAGCAAGTATCACGTCTTTGGTTTTGTTACTATAATAGGTAGCACCAAGAGTTATCCTGTCATTCCAGAAACGCAAATCCGTTCCAACTTCAATTTCAGTTTTAATCTCAGGCTTAATAAGCGGATTGCCCTGTACACCACTTCTTGAGAAACCGCCACCATAAATTGCAGACGATGCATCTAAAGCAGGTCCCCATGATTCAACTTCTACAGTAGGTCCAAAATAATTATCCCATGCATAAGCTGCGGCACCAACGCCCACTTTACCATAAGATGCCCTTAGTTTTCCAAATGATAAAATACTCTTGTTCCCTTCATATGCTGCACCACGGAATACATACGCAAGAGATGCTGAAGGATAAAAAGTTGCATCTTTAATTGTTGAGAATTGTTCATACCTGCCGGAAAAATCAAGGAACAACATTTCTTTGTACCCGATATTACCCTGTAAATAAACACCATTAACTCTTACCGTGGATTGGCGATTAAATGGGGTTCTTTGATCTTTGGCTGAATTACCCAGGTCAAATGGAGCATCAGGGAGTGTAAAGTTCTTTACGGTAGCTCCTACATTTTCATAATTAGCGTTGTTATAATTATAACCTAATACAGCAGAAATATCAAAATCTTTAACCTTGCTAATTTGTGCCTTTAACATAATATCATTATTAACTATTGATTCACTTACAGTTTGTTCTGTTAGGGAACCTCCATTATTTCCACCAGATGCCAATACAGGAAAGTTGTCTTTACGGCTGTCTGTGTAGTAGTCTAATCCCACCCTGTCTATTACACTTAACCAATCAGTAATTTTTAATGACGCTTCTAAATTTGGAATAAACCTTTGTACTTGTGAAGTACTGGTAATGCGGTTAATAACCCAAAAAGGATTATCATATCCAGAAGCTGTAGCCTTACCAATAGTATTCCTGTAAGATACCTGTCTGTTCAAGAATTTAGCACCGGCTGCAGTAACATAAGTACCTTCATAAATGCTATTGTCAAAATCAGCAGCAGTCCTCAAACCACCAAGAAATATACCGTTGAGGTTTGAACCCTGCTGTACCCTATTTGAATTAGAATAAGTATAAGCCAAGCCAGTGCTTATTTTCAAAGCTCCCATTTTCCTGTCTGAGTTAAAACGGATAGAACGCCTTGTATAATCACTATTAGTTTTAAGGATACCTTTTTGCTCCATGTTGCCAAGGCTTAAGTAAAATGTACTCTTATCATCGCCACCCGAGAAACTCAGGTTATTATCCCAAAATCTTCCATTATGAAAAAGTTCTTTGCTGTGATCATATACATTTTTACTATTTTTTCCTCCATGTACATTTGCAGCTGTACCATTAGCAAGTTGGAAACGCTTGGTTCCATCGGCCAATAAAAGATATTCGCCATTAAGGTTTAAAGGAGTATCATCTCCGCCAGTCCTGTCGGCAATTTTATCTCCCCATGACCTTGACCCGTTAAAAGCAAAACGGCCATTGGATCCCTGTCCATAGCTTGTTTGAAGAGGAACACTTTTATTCAGCTGATCAACAGAATAAGTTGATGTATAGCTGATATTAACTTTACCAGCTGAATTCTTACCTTTCTTGGTAGTGATCATAATAACACCGTTAGCAGCACGTGCGCCAAACAACGAAGCTGCTGCAGCACCTTTCAGCACATCATAACTTTCTATATCATTTGGATTGATATCGTTTAAACGGGATTGCTGAGCAACTCCGTCTGTAGATGATCCTAAATTTGAATTACTCACGGGCACACCATCCACTACTATTAAAGGTTGTAAATTGCCAGTGATAGAACTCTGTCCCCTGATTTGAATATAAGCTCCAGCACCTGGATCACCTCCAGTTCTTGAAATATTAATACCTGGAGCCTTACTTGAAAGGCCATTGATAAGGTTGGCCTCACCCGATTTTTGTACAGCATCACCTTTTACAGTTGAATTACCAAAAGCAGATTGATCTTTCGCCTTTTTAAAACCCAGTGCTGTAACAGTTACAGTAGTAAAAGTTTTAATTTCTGAATTAAGTGAAATCAGCATGCCATCGGAAGCAGGCGCTGTTTTGAAAGAATAACCTACGGCGCTAAACTGCAGTTCTTTGTCTCCTTCGACCTCAATTTTGAAAACACCGTTTTCGTCGGAAGAAGTACCAGTTTTTGCACCTTTTACTTTAACACTTGCAAATGAAACGGGATTGCCGCTTTCATCATTTACAGTACCTTTAATTACCCTTTTTTGGGCAAAGGTGGTAAGCGTAGCGCCTAAGAGCAGTACTGCTACCAGTAATGTAATTTTTCTCATAATTAAGTTTTGATTATCAATATTGAATAAAAGAAGATTCTTTCGAATCCCTAGTTCGTATGACAAAGGAATGTTAAAATATGCTGCATTTCAAGAAAAAAAATAAAAAACAGTTTGGAAAGAGCAAAATTTTTAATTTTTTCAAAATAAAACTTATTTAGTTAGATACTTGTCAATAATTGGCTGCTTATATTCCCTAACAATTGCTGCTGTGTTAACTTATTATTAAGTTTTTCAAACTTAAACCTTTGCAACCCAATAAGGCTACATTTGCGCCAAATTTTAAAACCATGGGATTTAACTCGATTTTAAAAATATTTTTACCGAAAGACAGAATCTTTTTTCAGCTTTTTGAAAGCGTGGCAGAAGAACTGGTAAAAATGGGTGAAAAATTAAAGGAAGTGGTGAATGAGCCTGACTTTGACAAGAGAGCACAGTTAATACAGGAAATAGAAGATATGGAGCATGTGAATGATGATTTTACCCACAACATTTTTACAGAATTAGGTAAAAATTTTATCACTCCATTCGACAGGGAAGACATCCATTATTTAGCATCTGCCCTTGATGATATAGCTGACTATATATATTCCTCGGCTAAAAAGATAAATTTCTACAGGGTAAACCCCAATGATATTGGCATACAAAAAATGGCAGACCTAATAGCGAACGGATGTGTGCAGGTACACAAGGCCGTTACGGAGCTAAGAAACATGAAAAATATGCGCCAGATTACAGATGCCCTGGTTGCTATCAACAGTATAGAAAATCAGGCTGATGACGTTTTTGACATGAGCATTGAGCGTTTATTTGCTACAGAGCCGGATGCAAAAGAAGTGATCAAGAAAAGAGAGATATATCAGGTAATGGAAATTGTAACTGATAAATGTGAAGATGCAGCTAATGTGATAGAATCAATTATTGTAAAATACGCTTAAAAATTTGCAAATCTGCAAATTTGCAAATCTGCAAATTAATTTTATGACACTGCTTATTGTAATTGTAGTTTTAGCACTGATATTCGATTACATCAATGGATTTCACGATGCAGCCAATTCAATCGCTACCATTGTTTCTACCAAAGTACTAACGCCGTTTCAGGCTGTGGTATGGGCTGCTTTTTTTAATTTTGTTGCCTATTTTATTTTTAAAGATCATGCAGTAGCCAATACCATTGGCAAAACAGTACACTCAGAATTTATCACTCTGCCCGTAATACTTGCAGGCCTTATCGCCGCCATTTTCTGGAACCTCCTCACCTGGTGGTATGGTATTCCTTCTTCCTCTTCGCATACTCTAATTGGCGGATTTGCCGGCGCTGCAATTACCCATGCTTTTTTAACAAAGGGTTTTACTGCCATCAGCAATATCATTGAAATAAAAAAAATTACTGAGATTGTTCTTTTTATATTTCTTGCCCCGATTATCGGTATGTTCATTTCAATTTTTATAACGATTGTAACCATCATGCGTAATGTATGGGCAAGGATAGGAATGATTGTACTTTCCGCTGTGTTCACCTGGTTTTTATTTGCACATTTTGAGCAGAATAAATTGCAGGAAAATGTGGGCAAATATTATAAAATAGAAAGCCTGAAAAAGAATGCAGAAAAAAGTACCACAAACAAAGCTGCTTATGAAAAAGCAGAAGAGCTTGTAAAAGCAGCCACTCCTTTATTATCTGAATACAAAAAAATTGGTGCTGAAAAATTAGCTGAAAATATAAAAGTACAAATTGACCCATCGGTTGATGCTCTTGTGCTGGCAAAGGGCCTTAAAAAGGCAGATAATTCTATCATTATTTATGGCATTCTTGTAATGATATTTATTTTTATCTGTGCCTATATTTATTCTGAAAAAGTAAGAACGCCGAATGCATACCGCACTGCTAAGATGTTTAAAAAATTACAGTTGCTTTCTTCAGGCGCATTCAGCATTGGGCATGGTGGTAATGATGCACAAAAAGTAATGGGTATTATTGGAGCCGCCTTTGTAGCTTATAACAGTTCAAAATACCCAGATGTTAGTGCTGCATTAAAAGACCTTACCTGGGTGCCATTGGCCTGTTATACTGCTATCGGTCTAGGTACTATGAGTGGTGGCTGGAAGATTGTAAAAACAATGGGTACAAAGATTACCAAGGTGACACCATTAGAAGGCGTGGCAGCAGAAACTTCTGGTGCCCTTACATTATTTATGACAGAGCAAATGGGTATTCCTGTTAGTACCACCCACACCATTACCGGTTCTATCATTGGTGTAGGCGCTACCAAAAGATTAAGTGCTGTACGATGGGGTGTAACTGTAAGTCTGCTATGGGCCTGGATTTTAACGATCCCCGTAAGTGCTGTACTGGCTGGCATTGTTTATTACATTACTTCTTTCTTTATAAAATAAATAAGCAGGATTACCGTTTTGAAAATCACCCGCCAACATGGGTGATTTTTTATTTTTAGCACACAACAAAAAAGTTAATTTGCACCCAATAAAAAAATAAAATGAATAAAATACTTGTAACAGGTGGCTGTGGCTACATCGGTGTTCATACCATTGTTGATTTAATACAAAACGGATTTGAAGTAATTTCTGTTGATAACAATTCCAGGAGCAAGGCTGACATTTTAATAAATGCAGAAAAAATAACGGGCAAAAAAATACAGAACTACGCAGTTGATTTGTGCCATTTAGAAAATACCCGGAACATTTTTAAAGAAAACAATGACATCACAGGCATCATACATTTTGCGGCTTATAAATCAGTAGGAGAATCTGTAGGAGAACCTTTGATGTATTACGAAAACAACCTCACTTCCCTGGTAAATATTTTAAAGTGTTCAGAAGAGTTTAATGTGCCGCATTTTGTTTTCTCTTCCTCCTGCACTGTATATGGCAATCCTGATGCAATGATTGTAACAGAAGAAACCCCACAAAAGCCAGCAGAATCGCCTTATGGAGCCACCAAACAAATGGGCGAAGCAATAGTAACAGATACGGTAAAAAGTAACAATATGCAGGCAATACTCCTGCGCTATTTTAATCCTGTTGGTGCACATCCTTCTATTTTATTGGGCGAAATATCTTTGGGAAGACCGGCCAATCTAATTCCTGCCATTACCCAAACGGCTATTGGGAAACTGCCCAGCATGGAGGTTTATGGAAATGATTATGATACCAGGGATGGCAGTTGCGTAAGGGACTTCATCCATGTAAGCGACATTGCACATGCACATACTTTAGCGTTGAATTTTTTGATCAATAAAAAAAATAAAATAAAAACAGAGATTTTTAATTTAGGAACCGGTGATGGCTATACCGTGCTGGAAGCAATTGCTGCGTTTGAAAAAGTAGCAGGCGTCAAATTAAACTATACCATTGGCTCACGCAGGAGCGGTGATGTGGTTGCCATTTATGCCAACAATAATAAGGCTAAAAAAGAACTGGGCTGGATACCTCAATACAACCTGGAAACAATGTTGGACACCGCCTGGAAATGGGAGCTGAAATTAAAAGAATCATCAACTGCTGAATGATAAAAAGTAAAAAATCTTATTCATTCATAACTTATCTTGCGCCCTTAAAAATAACTGTTTAAAGAATTCATTTTATGTTAAAAGCAATTGAAGTAACTGGCAATAAAGATACCCGTAGTGGTTTTGGTGATGGAATACTGGAAGCTGCCAGGAAGAATGATAATATTATTGCACTCACAGCAGACCTGTTGGGCTCTATGAAATTAAATGCTTTCATAAAAGAATTTCCTGAAAGGTTTATACAATGCGGAATTGCCGAAGCCAACATGATTGGCCTGGCTGCAGGACTGACCATTGGAGGAAAAATTCCTTACACCACCACCTTTGCAAATTTTAGTACCGGAAGGGTGTACGATCAGATACGCCAGTCGGTTGCATACAGCGGCAAGAATGTAAAAATTTGTGCTTCTCATGCAGGCCTTACTTTAGGAGAAGATGGTGCCACTCACCAGATTTTAGAAGATATTGGATTAATGAAAATGCTTCCAGGAATGACGGTAATTGTTCCGGCAGATTATAACCAAACCAAAGCAGCTACCAAAGCCATTGCAGATTATGTGGGACCGGTTTATCTCCGTTTTGGCCGTCCGGTATGGCCCATCTTTACCAATGAAAGTGATTTTGTAATTGGCAAAGCACAACGATTATCCGAAGGAAAAGATGTTAGCATTTTTGCCTGTGGCCATTTGGTTTGGAAAGCGGTGGAAGCCGGAAGAATTTTAGAAGAGAAAGGCATCAACGTGGAAGTAATAAATATTCATACCATTAAACCACTGGATACCGCAGCCGTACTGGCTTCTATCAGTAAGACAAAATGTGCTGTTACCTGCGAAGAGCACAATATTATTGGTGGATTAGGCGACAGTATAGCACAAGTAGCAGCCAAACATTTACCCATACCAATTGAATATATTGGCACCAATGATACTTTTGGCGAAAGCGGTAAGCCTGCTGAATTGCTGACCAAATATGGCCTGGATGCTCCTAATATTGTGGAGGCAGTGGAGAAAGTGATTGCAAGGAAAAATGCTTAGGGATCTAATCATTTTATCTTTACCAACTGCAAATAATCCAGCATTGCCTGGTTTATTTCTCCATTCATATTTTCATTTGCTGCAGTAAAGGAAAGTGTAACAACATGCTTGCCTTTGGATAACTGTACCTGCACAGAATTGCTGAAACCCCAGTTGCTCCATTCCTCTTTTCCACGTTGAGGAAAAATTACAGTACCGGTAATTTTTTTATCAATACTCAATGTCCTGATGGCACATTTATTTTCGGTATTAACAGGACCATTACCATTAGCATAACGGAAGTTAATAGAGTAAATTCCCGGCTCATTAATAGTAACAGGAATGTTGATAGTTGTGTTTACGTTTGCAGCTATCTCAACAAAATTTCCATTGGCTCCTTTATAAGTAAGGTTTGATTTTGCTGCAAATTTTTCCAGTTTATAAATTGCAGACGGGCTGTTTCCTTCAAACAGTAAAGGCTCACTGGCAAAGGATTCTCCCCCTTTACCATCTACCGCTATTACCTGGTAAGCGGCACTTGGACCATCCATAGTGGCATAACTTGTCTCTGACGTTTCTAAAACTACAATACCATTTTTTATTATCTTATATTTTTTTACTCCTTCCATATTTTGCCAGCTAATTGTTTTGCCTGCATTGGCAACTATTGGTGTAGCCGCTGTGGTATAATTATCTACTTTATTTATTTTTCCTGTCGGCAAAATCGAATTGGTTAAAATAATTTTTATGGTATGATTCCCTGATAGTGTTGCAGGGATTTCATTTTTCAATTGCTGCTTTCCATCCAATAAAAAAGATTTTATCTTGTTACCAAACCCTTCCATCGAAATAGTTAACACTGCTTTTCTGTATTTAAAATTTGTAAGCGACCGTTTGCCCTGCAAAGCCTTTGGAACAAAGGGATGAAACGCCAATTTATCTAATTGAAAATTGATTCCAAAAATTAGTTTGTACACCATTGCCAGGCTGCCGGATAAACTCCACAGCATGTTGCTGGAGTTAATAACTGTTCCTGCAAAATCTCCATTGTCTGCCACAAAATTTTCTTTGTTGGTTAAGAACAAAGCTCCCGGCCGCCAGATAGCGCTCAACGATTCCATCACCGATTTTTCATTGCCGGCTTTGGCAGAAGCCTGTGCCCAGTAAGATTGTACAAAAGGCCACACGGCATTGTTATGATAAGGCGGTATGTTGGGTATTTGCGGAAAGATACAGGGAATGCCATACCCTGTAACCGGCGTATTTTCTATCACCGATGACTGCTTGTTTGCATCTGTAATATTAAATAATACACAGAGTGCTTCTCCCAATGCTTCCGATTTTGGTGAGCTGATTTTAAAATCTCCGCCGTACAAATATTGGGCATAATAACCCTTGTCTTTCATCCATAAATATTTATTGATGCCTGCTTTTATTTTTGCTGCATTGCTTTTATATTTTACTGCATCGGCTGGCTTTTTTAATAAGCTGGCCATTTCCCCTAACACATTATTTGCATTGTAATGCACAGCGTTGGTTCCTAAGTTTTCTGATTCATAAATATCTGCAGGCTGCATCCATTTTGGATAAGTTTGTTCTCTCCAGTCCAAAAAGGAAGACTCTCCTTTTACCAGTCCCGTTACTGCATCATAAGCATTGGCCATGTCATCATCAACCGAATTTTTTATAATGATGTAAGCCTGCTGCAGCCAGTCTTTATCGCCGGTGGCTTTATAAATTTCCCATGCAGCCGTTGCCCAAATCATCCGGTCGGTAGAACACGGATAAGCTCCTCCTGTTCCCGTATCCTGTATGATTCTTTTTTTCTTATTCACTTTCCTCATCAAACTTTTCTTTGCCACTTCCGGCTGCAGGTAAGCCATTGATAAAATAATGCTGTAACTGATATCTCTCGTCCATACACCAGCCCACTCCTTTCCTGTTCGGAAAGTGCTGTCTGGTTCCACTGCTTTTATCATCTCTTCGGTTGACATATTGTACAAGGCATCCGAAAGAATATAGTCTGATTTGTATTGAGGAAAAGATGAAATATCTTTTGTCAAAGACCAATGTGCATCGGTTTGCTTTTCGTCTTTTTGTGCATTCAGCACAAGCGTTGTTTCATAAATGCCGTCGTCGTTTTCATCTTTTAATTCCAGCCCTTCTTTATTATGCAGGTTATCAAAATCCCAGATCATGGGCAATGTATTTCCTGCTACATACAAGCCTTTAAAATCTTCTTTATAAATTTTATCGCCTTTGAATGTGGTGAAATAGCCCTGCGTTTTAAAAGCATCCAGCACTGCATTCATATCCACTTTTATTGTGAGCCGGGTATCTGGTTGTAAATAAATATTTGTTTCACCGGTATTGTCTTGTAACTGTTCACCGAATTTTATTACGGGTGTTTCAGCAGCCCCATTCACTACATTAAAGTGATGATCCATGCCGGGAGCCATTTCATTATCCTTCCCATTTAAACTGAACTTAAAAGAAAGTTTGGTGCTTTGCAATTGGTTAGCCGGACTTTTATAATTGGAAACAATTTCTGTAGCAGACAATGCCTTTGCAACAAACTTATTTCCCTGCACCACACTATCCGAATAAACAGTATACGCATCTGTTTGCCATACCGGAGCTGGAACAATTTGCGCCTTCATATTATTGGCAGCACAAAAAAAGAAACTGGTTAAAAAGAAAAAGCGGTATGCAGATTTCATATATCACAATTTTATCGTTGAATAACAGTTAAACCTTGTAAAGATTTAAGTAAATTTAGACATTAATTATAATCCAAAAAGTCCATTAAACTTTTAACAATAAAAACAATCATAGCAAAGCTTATTTATACTTATGGCCCTGACACATTCAGATGACAAAGAACTTTTGTTGCAGTTTAAAAATGCTGCCACTAAAGAAAAAGGCTTTACCTGTATCATAAAAAAATACCAGGAAAGGCTGTACTGGCATATCCGCCGCATGGTGGTGCATCATGAAGATGCCAACGATGTGCTGCAGAATATGTTTATCAAAGTGTGGAATGGCCTGGAAAATTTCAGGGAAGACAGCCAGCTTTATACCTGGCTTTACAGGATAGCCACCAACGAAAGCCTAACGTTTATTGAACAGCAAAAAAGAAAGGCTTCTATTTCGCTGAGTGATGTGGAAAATGGGTTGAGTGAAAAGCTGAAAGCAGATAAAAATTTTGATGCCCACAAGATTGAATGGAAGCTGCAACTGGCCATGCAGACATTGCCCGAAAAACAAAGGGTAGTATTTAACCTTAGGTATTACGATGAAATGCCGTATGAAGAAATGAGCCGTGTACTGGAAACAAGCGAAGGAGCATTGAAAGCAAGCTATCATCATGCAGTAAAAAAAATAGAAAATTATATCCTGAACAATTAAACCGGGTAGTTTATAAAGCGTCTGAAAAGAAGATGAACAAGCGTATTGAAATATCAGAAGAATTAAAAAGTATCAGCCCGCTGGTAGCTGCGATAGGCAATGCCAATATTTTTACCGTTCCGGATAGCTATTTTGAAACGGTAAGCGACACTGTTTTGATATGTCTTCATCCGCTTAATACTGTTGACGAGATTCAGAGCAATGATATTCCAGTGAATTATTTTAATACCCTTGCCGATACCATTATTGCTAAAATAAAAACACAGGAAGCAATGACTGCAGCAGATGAATTGAAAGCAATTTCATCCGTGGTGGCAGCCATTAGTAAAACAAACCTTTTTGAAACACCGCAAGGATATTTTACCAATTTGCCTGACGCTGTTTTAAAAACAGTTAGTCAACAACAGCAGGTAAAAGTGATTAGCATTAGCAGCAAATGGATAAAATATGCAGCTGCCGCAGTAATAACAGGCGCTCTTGCTTTGGGTGTTTTTAAATATGCCAATAAACCAGCCATTGACATTTCTGGTACTGCAGTGGCAGCACAGTTGGAGCCCAGCATAGAGAAAGGAAAAAACATGGATGATAAAAAATTTGATGAAACACTCAATAATTTATCGGAAGAAGATATTGTTAAGTACTTAGAAAAAAATGGCAATGACGGAGACCTGGCAATACTAAGTTCCAGCGTGGAAGAAAATGATTTGCCTAAGCAGGAAGATTATTTGCTGGATAACACAACACTGGATAATTTTTTACAGGAGATTGATACTAAAAGTTTAAAAAATTAATTTTAAGAAAATGAAAAAAATATTTTTAATAATAGTGTTTGCCACCGGAGTAAGCTTTGCTATGGCACAGGCTCCTGAACAACAACAACCGCCAGAGGTATCTGAACAAAAGCAACAGGATATAGAAGCACTTAAAGTAGCTTTTATCAGCAAGGAACTGGAACTTACTCCTGGAGAAGCAGAAAAATTTTGGCCGGTTTATAACCAATATTCAAAAGAATTAAAAGGAATAAAAGTTGCCGCAACTGACAACCCTGATGTACTTGACAGGGATGAAAAAGTGCTGAACCTGAGAAAACATTACAAAGACCAGTTTACAAAACTACTGGGGCCGCAGCGCATGAACCGCATGTTTGGTGCAGAAGGAAGGTTTCATCAGATACTGCTGAAAGCTATCAAACGCCAGCAACGAAGGGGCCTGCAGCCTAACAGACCCTTGCTTAGAAGAAATAATTAGATATGAAAACTTGATAAAAAGCCATCCACTTTGCAAAGCGGATGGCTTTTTATTTATGAAATTAAAAGGACAGTACCGGTGTTTTAATATCATGGTAAAACAAAAAAGTCCAATGTTCCTGCTGCCCCTGCTGCCACCATTGCTGCCTTAGTTCCATACATTTTTTTCCGTCAAAATCGTATTTGGCAATAAACCTGCTTTTCATTTGCTGCAATTGCG
The DNA here is from genome assembly GCA_031368105.1 of Chitinophagaceae bacterium. Taxonomy (GTDB): domain Bacteria; phylum Bacteroidota; class Bacteroidia; order Chitinophagales; family Chitinophagaceae; genus Ferruginibacter. Next base: position 22,546 of record JANLQY010000008.1, on the reverse strand, counting down.
GAGCCACATCGCCGCCAAAAAAAATTGTTTCGCCATCTTCTTCTATCCAGAAAACCTGGTGATGTGGACAATGGGCACCACTTACTTGATAGCGGATATAATCATCGATTTTTCCAGTGTCTTCTGTAAAAACTACTTTATCCGAACCAGATAAAATATCAAAATCTTCAGGCGTGTAAGAAGGCTTGCCTTTTTCAAAAGCAAATGTCAGTTCATTTTTATTTACATAATAAACAGCATTGGAAAAACTGAAAAATTTTTGCCGCAGCATTTTATCTTCTTTGCAAATGCCGCCTGAATGATCTTTGTGCAAATGGCTCATCAGCACTTTGGTTACATCCATGGGGTTAATGCCATTGTCCATCAGGTTTTGATGTATCTGCAATGTACCATCTGTATTGCTAAAACCAAGGCCGGTATCAATTACAAGTATATCATTTTTTGTAACAATACAGAACGGTTGTATTTCTACCAGCAAACTGCCAACAGGCCGTTGCTGCAGATCATCTTTTTGGGTATCAAAAGGAATAAACTGTTTTGTTTTATCTATTGTGAAACTACCTTCGCTAAGTGGAATTATTTTCATGCCCCTATTCCGCTAATCAGCGGAGAATTTTAAACTCTACTTTTTTAATAGAGTATGTAGTTAAAAAAGAGTTGGGTGCAAAAGTAATTGAAAGCATTTAGTAATGGACACTTCACCCCCCTTAGGGGATGGGGGTTACCTCAGCACCATCTGCCGATCGGCATCCAGCTTAATGGCAATAAAAAGGAGGATGGTAAAAGTTACCAAAGATGAACCGCCGTAACTAAGCAGCGGCAATGTAATGCCCGGTGATGGCGCAAGCCCCAGTGTCATACAAACATTTAATGCCACATGGAAAAACAGGATGCCTACTACACAATAAATATATACCCGGCTAAAAGTACTCCGCTGCCTTTCTGCAAGAAATATGAGGCGGAACATGATGCCGAAATATAACAGCATCAAAATAACACAACCCACCCAGCCAAAGCTTTCCCCCACGGATGAAAAAATGAAATCAGTATTTTGTGCCGGTACAAATTCACCCCTTGTTTGTGTGCCCTGTAAAAATCCTTTGCCCCAAAAGCCACCGCTGCCAATTGCTATTTTTGATTGCTTCACATTGTAGCTTTCTACTTTTTCACCCGATCCTTTTTTTACTGTTCCTAATTTACCAAACTCCTTTTGTATCTCTGCCGTCCTTTCTGGACTTTTAAATTTATAATCGTCAATTCCAAACGTTGCAAATATCCTTACCACCTGATGTGGCTTTAATACTTTTTCAAACAGCGCTGGCACTAAAAATTTTTGTGTTCCTACACAGAGCAGCCAAACACCGGCTATCAATACCAGTATCATCTTATCTCTTTTTATTTTTCTTTTGTAGATGTACACAAACAGGAGGGCAATAATAGTCAATGCAATAAACAAGGCATTGGGAGGTACTACAATACTGGCAATAATTAAAACTGTTAATGAAAAAAGCAGCACCAAATAAATGGCTGGCAAACCTTCCCGGTAAAAAGCGATGCCAAATGAAAAATAAACAATGGCAGCACCGGGTTCTTTTTGCAAAACAGATAAGATAGCAGGAGAAAAAGCAATGGCGGCAGCAATCAGCTGCGACCTTGTTTTTGAGAAGTCAAGATCGGGCATGGATAAATATTTTGCCAATGCCAGCGAGGTAAAAATCTTACATACTTCCACCGGCTGTATATTCATAAAACCCAGTGGTATCCAGCTTTTGGAGCCTCCCACTTCTTTGCCCACTACAAAGGTGGCCAGTATCAATAATATACCAAAAGTATAAGTAAGGTTGGCGGTAGCAGTAAATAATTTACTGTCGGTTAAAAGAATAAAAGAAGCAACAATAATGGTGGCAATAAAAAAATACAATTGTTTACTGTACTCTTTTTTAAAGCCTAGAAAACTTTGTACCACAGCATCGCCATTCTTGTATTCTACAGAAAATATGCACATCAAACCGATCAGCACCAGTGCAGCAAACAGCCATACCATTAGCCAGTCAATCCCCTTTCCTATCTCCGGTTTTTTTTGATACATGATATTTGTTTGGGGGTTTAGAGGTTTAGAAAGTTTAGAGCTGTTATCCCTAAACTTTCTAAACCCTAAACTCATAAACCAATTAATTTTTTACAGTGTCTTTTGGTTCTGGTTTCTTTTTTTCCGAAGGTAAAATAGCTTCTGCTTTAGCAGGTTGTTTTTTGTTGCTGCTATCTTTTGCAGGTTGTTCTTTCTTCACTGTTTCTTTATCGCTTTTCATTCTTTCCAATGCGTCTTTTTCGTCTTCCTCATCCATTCCCAAAGTGTCTTTAATAATTTTAATAAAGCCTTTGGCAATTAAATAAGCAGAATCTTTTGCATGCCGCATGGAGTCCTGTGTTCTCAATTGTTCGTATATTCTTTTAGGTATAAGGTTCAAATTTTGTAGTTGCTCAATCCTTGCCAGCCTTGGTTTTTCGGTGATGGAATCTTTTAAATATTTTTCAATCAGCAGGCCTACAATAGGGGCAGCATAAGTACCGCCAAAACGGCCGCTGTTTTCCACCACACACATAATAGCGATCCTGGGGTTTTCTCTTGGAGCAAAGCCGCAGAAGAAAGCATGGTTGGGTTGCTTTACTCCACGAAAATAATTTTCAACCGTACCAGTCTTTCCGCAGATATTAATGCCGGTTACTTTTGCTGCCACTCCGGTACCATGCTCCACCACGCCCTGCATACCATCATGTACTGCTTCAAAAATACTGTCGGGGATATCTATGGCGCTATGACGTTGCCGGTACTGTGCCAGTATTCCAAACTTATCTCCTCCCTGGATTGAATCAACCAAATGAGGCGTTATATACCATCCTTTGTTGGCGATGTAAGCCATTTCATTTGCCACTTGAATGGGTGTCACATCCACCTCGCCCTGCCCAATACTTACCGAACGGAAAGTGCAAAAATTCCAGTGGCCTCTGCCGTAAACTTTATTGTAAAAATCAGGGGTGGGTATCAGCCCTCTTTTTTCAGAAGGCACATCCACGCCCAATCTTTTGCCAAGACCAAAGGCGTTCATGTACCTGCTCCATACCCAAAGACTGCTGTCTTGGTTTGGATATTTAGGATTGGTAATTACCTGCTGCATTACGTTGGCAAAATAAGTATTATCTGAAACGGTGATGGCACTTCTTAAATCAAACGTACCAAAATCTAAACAGCGCATTGGCTTACCACTGCCGCAACCATAAAATGCTCCATGGCAGGTAAACTGTGTATGTGTGGTGATAACGCCTTCGTGTAGCCCAATAAGTGCCTGCAAAGTTTTAAAAGTAGAGCCTGGCGAATAAGTAGCCCCTACACAACGGTTGAGCAATGGAAGTGCCGGGTTAAGTAACAGTTCCTGTATATGTCTTTTCCTGTCGGCACCAGTTAAAAATTTTGGTTTAAACGTTGGGCTGCTTACCATGCAGATGATACCGCCTGTTCTGGGGTCAACCGCCACTATAGAACCCAGTTTATTCTCCATTAATTTTTCTCCCAGCGCCTGCAGTTCAATATCTAAAGATGTGTACATATTCTGGCCTGCAATTGCCCCGGTATCAAACTTGCCATTTTCTAATTTTTCAGTAAGCCTGTTTTTGTTATCTCTTTTCCAGTACTCAATACCTCTTTGCCCCATCAACACTTTTTCATAGGTTCGTTCCATACCTGTTTTACCGGCATAGTCGCCAACTTGGTAGCCATCTTCTTTATGGTTTTTTAAAAAATTAGTATCTACCTCAGATAAATAACCAAGGATATTTCCGCCTGCATCAAAAGGATAACTTCTTACCGGACGTTCCTGCAAATAAAAGCCCGGGGCAAATTTGTACATGGCTTCATTAAGCGATGCCATCTTCTCTTCATTTAGCAATCCATCAAATACAGAAGGGCGGCTTCTGCCATTTTTAAGAATGATTTCTAAAATTTTTTTATTGAACTGTGCACTGTCTATATTGAGGATTTTGCATAAACCAAAAGTATCCACTCCTTTTAGTTTATTTGGCAAAACCATCAAATCATAAATGGTGGTATTTTGTAAAATGGCTTTTTTATTCCGGTCATAAACAATGCCCCTGTCCGGGTAAATTACTTTCCTGAATTTTCCCTGGTCATCAGCCAATATTTTGTATTTGGAAGAAAAAAGCTGCAGGTTGGCAAGCTGTATGATAATAATAAAAAAAACACCTGCAAAAGCAAGCATGATAATATTTTTACGGTTTTGATTGAAAGCAGACATACCCCCTATTCCGCTAACCAGCGGATAATTTTTAATTAATTAATATTGAGTGTATTATATTTTGCAAATGGTAAGTCTTTATTTTTTTCATACTGTTCAAATTTTCTTCAGCAAATTAGCTAATTAAACAGTATTTGTCCTGAACTTTTGTTTCCTTGAAAATAATAATTCCGCTGCAAAAATCAGCAATAAACTGATAATGGTTGACAGGAATGTTTTTATAATAAAATACCAGAAATTACCAAACTCCATTGCTTCTAAAAAAAACAGCCAGCCATGATGCAGCAATGAAAGTAAGCCTGCATAGATCAGGTAAGGAAAAAACCCACCCATACTCCTTGCAGATGGTTCTTCATAGTTGGAATCTGCACCTTCCTGCGGAATAAGTATGTTGATGAGGAAAGGCCGTACATAAGCAATCAGCACACAGGCCGCTGCATGAAAGCCGGGGCTGTGGCGAAAACTGTCTAATGTAAAGCCCAGCAAAAATGCCAGCAACATTTGCAGGGAACGGTTCATTTTAAAAGGCATCCAAAGAATGAATAAAAAATAAATATAGGGGGTTATCATCTGGTGCAGATGTATTTTATCCAGCACATAAAACTGTACCAGGATAAGCAATATAAACCGCATAATATTTTTAACCAGTGTACTCATTATATTTATTCTCCCTGTTTACAACAGCGCTAGTTACTTATTTTAGTTTTTACTTTTTCCAGCAGCTTATCTATTTCACCTTTCTGAAAATTTTTAATAGCATACGCATACTGAAGGTTATAGAAATTTGCTCCGGATCTTAATTTGATAATATAATTATTGGTGCTTTTATCCGGTGCTATCTGGTCAATAATACCAACAAACATACCGTGGGGGAAAGTAGGTGTAATACCACTGGTAATAACAGTATCCCCTTTTTTTGCTTTGGCACTTTGCCTTACATTGATAAAAGAAAGATAGTTGGGTTCTTTACCATCCCAAACAATAGAACCACCGCCGGTCGGATCATTTTTGAGGATGGCGCTTATCTTACTGTCTTTATGCAGCAGGCTCATTACTACTGCATAGTTGGCACTCACTTCTGTGACTATCCCAACCACCCCGTTGTTGGGATCTATCACACCTTCATCTTTATTCAGCTGCTGTGCAGTACCCCTGTTCAAAACAATATAATTGTTTTGTGTGGTTACAGAATTGGAAACCACTTTAGCCCTTTGGTAAAGCCACTTGCGAAAATGCCCCAGCGTATCGTAAGGTATTGAATCGGCAATAATTTTATTGGTGGTATCTGGTCTTTCAAAATTTTCAGCCTGCTGGTTTCTAAGCCTTTCATTTTCTTTTTGCAGGGAATCATTTTTTTCTTTCAGTTGCAAAAAATTATCAATCTTATTGTACCGCTTGTTTACCATGCCGGTAATTTCATTCATGTACGCAGAGCCAATGGCATTGTGGTATTTGTTATAATTTATAATTAACCAAATGCTGAATACCTGCAGCAGCAGAAAGAAAAGAAAAGTTGCATAGCGGCGGAGAAAGAGGAAAACATTACGCATGGCAGATACCTCCTTTTCCTGTCTTTTGTGACAGGCTCATTTTTTGCAATTGTAAAAAAGAAGGATTGAATATCATCTGTGCAGAAAGAATATTTTTTTGCAAAGCATCGATATGCCTGCCTGGTTTCACGGATGTAAAAAAAGATGAAACTGCTGCATACGTTGAGGAAAAAATGATGAAAAATGATATGCAGTAAAAGAGTGCGACGCCAATGAAGCTCAATAGGAATACTTCAGCCGGGCCCATAAAATTTGTATTTTAAAAAATGATTTTACCTCATTACAAAAGGATACCTGTCGTAATTTTTCAATGCAATGCCGGTACCTCTTACCACACTCTTCAGTGGATCGTCGGCTACATGCACCGGCAGTTTTATTTTGGCAGCAATTCTTTTATCAAGACCTCTTAATAAAGATCCACCACCGGTAAGGTATAAACCACGGCGGTAAATATCACCAGCCAATTCCGGCGGTGTAGTTTCCAGTGCTTTTAAAATAGCTTCTTCAATTTTGAAAATACTTTTGTCCAAAGCTTCTGCCACTTCCTGGTAGCTTACAAATACCTGCTTGGGAATACCTGTTACCAGGTCACGGCCATTTACAGGAATATCATCTGGGGGATTTTCTAAATCTTTTGTAGCAGCACCAACCTGTATTTTAATTTGCTCTGCGGTACGTTCTCCAATCAATAAACTGTGATAACGGCGAAGAGCTTCCATAATGTCTGCAGTAAATTCATCACCTGCAATACGGATACTCTGGTCGCAAACAATACCTGCCAAAGCAATAACGGTAATACCGGTAGTCCCACCGCCAATATCAATGATCATGTTGCCCACCGGTTCTTCCACATCAATACCAATACCCAGTGCTGCGGCCATTGGTTCATGAATGAGGTACACTTCTTTAGCACCGGCCTGCTCTGCACTATCTCTAACAGCACGTTTTTCTACTTCAGTAATGCTGCTGGGGATACAGATCATCATTCGCCAGCTTGGTGCAAAGAGTGGTTTTTTGGGATAGATCATTTTGATCATTTCCCTTATCATCAATTCGGCAGCATTGAAATCGGCTATCACACCATCTTTCAGCGGACGGACAGTCCGGATGCTTTCGTGGGTTTTTTCATGCATCATCAATGCTTTTTTACCCACTGCCAAAATATTTTTAGGATTGTTCCGGTCGAGTGCAACAATGGATGGTTCGTTCACCACCACCTCATCGTTAAAAATAATCAGGGTATTTGCGGTACCGAGATCCATGGCAATTTCTTGCGTAAAAAAATTAAAGAGACCCATATTTGTGAAGAGAAAATAAGTTAATGTAACAATGTGGCAAAGTTGAAGTAAATAATCCGAATTAACAACGGGCTATTCTTTATTTTTCAACATTTTACCAAATTGTTGTGCAAAACCTTTAGCCCCCAAATCCTTTACAGACAAGCAGGCTGCTAACTTCTTTAGCCATTTTGCCAGACTGCTCTTAAACGCCCCCTACTTTTTCGTGTATTGATTCTGGTTAGCTACAAAACTGCAGGATGAAAATCAATAAAATTCATATCCAATATCATCCCGAAAACTGATGCCGTTAAAATAAATATTTTCCAGCACATACATCGATTGGCCAACTGCATCCACAATGTTATCGCCATAAGAGGTAACAGCCAGCACCCTGCCACCATTGGTAAGCACTTCATCACCCGATTGAATAGTACCGGAATGAAATATGACAGAACCCTCTATTGCTGCATCTTCCAGCCCGTTGATGGGCATACCGGTTTGATAATTGGCTGGATAACCGCCGCTTACCGCCACCACCGTTACTGCTGTTTGCGGATTGGTTTTGATTACTATTTCATGCAGCCGTTGCTGCGATACTGCTGAAAATACTTCTATCAGGTCGTTTTCTATTCTTGGTATCACCACTTCTGTTTCCGGATCGCCGAGGCGGCAGTTGTACTCAATTACATAAGGCTCATCATCTACTTTTATCAACCCGATAAATACAATGCCTTTGTAGTCCAGGTTTTCTTTTTTTAAGCCTTCAATGGTTGGTATTACTACTTTTTCATTTACTTTCTGCAGGAATATTTCATCCGCAAAAGGCACCGGGCTTACTGCTCCCATTCCGCCGGTATTGGCTCCAGTATCAGCTTTGCCAATACGTTTATAATCTTTTGCCTCCGGTAATAAAACATAGTTTACACCATCCGTTAAAGCAAATACACTTAATTCTATTCCTTTTAAAAATTCTTCTATCACCACTTTTTTTCCTGCATCACCAAATTTCGATTGCTGTATCATCAACTCAAATTCGGCAAGTGCTTCAATGTGGTTATTACAAATGATCACACCTTTTCCTGCGGCCAGGCCATCTGCTTTTAAAACGATTGGGAGCTTATGGCTTTTGATATACATCACCCCTTCTGCATAATTCACAGCATCAAATTCCTGGTATGCGGCCGTAGGAATTTGGTGCCGCATCATAAATTGTTTTGCAAACGCTTTACTGCCTTCTAACTGTGCTGCTTCCTGCGAAGGGCCGATTACCTGGATATGTGAAGTGGTGGGGTTTGTTTTAAAAAAATCATAAATCCCTTTTACCAGTGGCTCTTCCGGACCCACCACCAGCATGTCTATCTTATTATCATTACAAAAAGAAGCCAGTGCAATAAAGTCTGTAGTACTAATAGGCACATTGGTTCCGAGGCTTGCTGTACCTGCATTTCCGGGGGCGATAAACAGTTGGCTGCACAAGGGGCTTTGTGTCATTTTCCAGGCTAGTGCATGTTCTCTGCCGCCGTTGCCCACAATCAGAATATTCATAAATATGAAATGGAATTTAAAATAGAAGAAAAGGATTTACCGGCAAAGCTAAAGTTGCTGAGATTGTAAACCATATTAATTTTATAAACGGTTTCTTTAATTTTTTATTTGCAAAAGAAACATTGGATTTTAGCGGTAAAAAGAAATTTGCTACTTTGAGCAATTATTTATTTTAAAAACATCAACCAACTAAAACGATTGTATGAGTGAACAAATAAAAATGGGCAAACACCCAAAGGCATTGTATGTACTTTTTTTTACAGAAATGTGGGAGCGGTTTGCTTATTATTTAATGGTGGGTATTTTATTACTCTACACTATTGATACCAAGACTGGCGGTAAAGGTTTTGACGCAAAAATAGGTGCTGACATTGTAGGAAGTTTTATCGCATTGGTTTACCTCACACCATTTATTGGGGGGTTGATTGCAGATCGTTACCTGGGTTATATCAAATCAATTTTTATTGGCGGCAGCCTTATGGCGGCAGGTTATCTTGGGCTTTCCTTTCCAGGTAATACTGCTATGTTTATTTCACTTTCGCTTATCATTATTGGAAATGGTTTTTTCAAACCTAATATATCAACCCTGCTGGGTAATATTTATAACAGGGAAGACCTGAAGCCATTAAAAGATAACGCCTACAATATCTTTTATATGGGTATTAATATCGGGGCTTTTGTTTGCAATTTCGTAGCGGCTTATTTACGCAACAAATATGGCTGGGGATATGCCTTTGGTGCTGCCGGCATCGGGCTCATCATTGGTTTAATTTTTCTTTCTTTTAATTTAAAAGATATAAGAGTTGGCGATATAAAAAAGCCGACACAAAAAGGCGATATGTCGCTGCCTCAAATTTTTGGATACGTTTTTTTACCTGCCATCATTTCAGCTATCATCGGATGGATACTTCCTTTGAAAATATTTGGAAGCTCTATTATGGGTACGCAGGCAAATGACGCTTTTATTTTTGCCTGTATTCCAATCATAGCTTTTTATATTTCATTGTGGGTAAAAGCAGAGGGGCAAGATAAAAAAGGTATTGGTTCGTTGTTATTTATTTTTGTTATTGCAATTGCGTTCTGGACTATTTATAACCAAAATGCCACCGGGCTTACATTATGGGCAGAAAAGCATACAGACAGGATTGCTTCGCCAACCACGGCAAGTATTACGGGTAAATTATTTCCTTTACAGGAAGTATCTGATTCGCCCAGATTAGTGAATAAAGTGAATGAATATTTTGTAGATGTTAAAGGTGCTGATGGAAAGGTAGAACAAGTGATGGGGCCAGATCCTTATTTTAATAATGTACCAAAAAACGAATGGCCTGGCGGCAAAAGTGTAAAGCTCACCAACACAGAATTGTTTCAGTCCATCAATCCGCTGTTCATTGTATTACTTACATTATTATTTGTACCCTTCTTTGATTATTTAAGGAAGAGAGGTAAAGAGCCAAGCACTGCATCTAAATTTGGCATGGCTATGTTCATCTCCGGGCTGTCTGCATTGGTGATGGTATTTGCTGTCATGTCTGTTCCTTCTATTTATACGCACAAGACATCGCCGATCTGGCTATGGGGCACTTACTTTGTATTTACCATCAGTGAAATATTTTTGAGTCCTATTGGGTTATCATTTGTTTCAAAATTATCACCACCAAGGCTTACCGCTTTGATGATGGGAGGCTGGTTTCTTTCTACTTCTATCGGTGGAAAAGTAGCTGGTGTAATGACTGGTTTCTGGGATGATTTTACGGATAAAAAAATGTTCTTCATGTTATTGGTAATCGCTGCATTCATTGGCGGTATTTTAATTTATTCAAGATTAAAATCACTGAACCAGATTGTAAAAGATAAAACAGGTTCTGCATAACAAAATAATTTTTTCAATCAAGGCGATACAACACTGTGTCGCCTTTTTTATTTATCTTACTTTTTCAAAACCAACATTTGCTTATGTCTGAGAAAAAAAAATTTCAACCCTTTGTAGCTCCTGAAAGTAAAATGGCGGAGCTTACCGTTAAGTCTATTTTACTGGGCAGCTTATTCGGTGTGATATTCGGCGCCGCTACTGTTTACCTTGCACTGAAAGCAGGGCTTACTGTTTCTGCTTCTATCCCCATCGCAGTAATTGCAATTACACTGGGCCGCAAGTTTTTTAAAACAACTATTCTTGAAAACAACATCATACAAACTACCGGCAGTGCCGGTGAAAGTATTGCAGCAGGTGTGGTATTTACTTTGCCCGGATTTTTATTTTTAAGTGATGGGGGCGGTGAGAAATTTTTTCAGTACGGCACCATTTTGATCCTTGCCATTTTCGGCGGTATCCTTGGTACATTGATGATGATACCGCTTCGCCGTTCATTAATTGTGGATGAACACGACACCCTTCCTTATCCTGAAGGAACCGCCTGCGGTGATGTATTGAAGGCAGGAGAAAAAGGCGGTGATTTTGCTAAAACTGCTTTCTATGGTTTGGGCTTTGCATTTGCTTATGCTATTCTTCAAAAAGTATTTCATGTGATTGCAGAAGTCCCTACTTATATATCTCAACAAACAAGCAAGTATTTACAAAGCGCCAAAATAAGCGGAGAAATTACCCCGGAATATTTAGGTGTGGGTTATATCATCGGGCCAAAAATTGCTGGGGTATTAGTTGCCGGTGGTGTGTTTGCCTGGATGGTGATGATCCCATTATTATCCAAACTGGTTCCACCTGATGTGATCACAACACAACTGATTAAATTGGGTTATCTCAAAGATGCATTGATAGCAGGCGGTAAAGGTGGATGGGATCCGGTGGCACATACTTTTAAAGATTTTTCTGCCGCTATTTATTATGCTTATGTCCGGCAGATTGGTGCTGGTGCGGTGGCTGCCGGTGGATTTATTACACTCATTAAAACAATACCCACCATTATATCATCTTTTAAAGGAAGCATGAGCAGTATTGGAAAAAATGCTGATGGCACAAAAAAAGAAGTGTTGCGTACAGACAGAGACCTTGATATAAAAGTTGTTTTGTTTGGCAGCATTGGCCTCATTGTGTTAATGGCACTCTTACCACAATTGCCTGGTGCTGGCATTGGGCAAAAATTATTGATAGGTTTACTGGTGGTAATATTCGGAGCTTTTTTTGTTACCGTTTCTTCCCGTATTGTTGGATTGATTGGCTCTTCCAATAATCCAATCAGCGGTATGACCATTGCCACGCTGATGGGTACCTGCTTAATATTTATTGCCGTAGGGTGGACAGGCAAAGCTTATGAACCAATGGCACTGGTGGTGGGGGGAATGATCTGTATTGCTGCTGCCAATGCAGGAGCCACATCACAGGATTTAAAGAGTGGTTACATTGTAGGAGCCACTCCCCGTAACCAGCAAATTGCGTTATTTGTTGGAGCCATTGTTTCTTCAATTGTAATTGGCCTCACTGTTAAATTTTTGGATACTCCCACAGCTGCGATGATTGCAAAAGGTGTAACGGGACATGCTATCGGGAGTGAATTTTATCCTGCACCGCAAGGCACATTAATGGCAACTTTAGACAAAGGAATTTTATCAAATAATCTTGACTGGCAATTTGTGCTGGCAGGTGTTTTTGTTGCAGTGGTAATGGAATTGTGTGGTATAAAAGCATTGAGTTTTGCAGTGGGTGCTTATTTACCATTGAGTACTACATTGCCAATTTTTGCCGGTGGTGCTGTAAGAGGGTTAGCAGAAATGTACCAGAAAAGAAAAAATATAAAAGCACTGAGTGCAGGGGAGGAAGAGTTAGGTAAAGGCAATTTGTTTGCTACAGGGTTAGTAGCCGGTGGCGCTGTAGCCGGAGTAATATTTGCTATCATGGCTGGATTTGACGGGCCGGCAGCGGTTTTAAATAAATTAAATATGGAGGCTGGATTCAGCGGAGCTGTCGGGCATGGAACTTATCAAATACTGGGTGTGTTATTTTTTGCTTTGATGGCATTTACATTGTATAAAATTGCAATCAAAAAAGACAAACAAACTGAATAAATTATTTGCTGTATGAAAATCCGGGCATTCAAATATTTATCTCCGGTGGCCATTTATATTTTGGCATACCTATCTTTTACTTCAACCGGCTGGTTTACCTGGAACCCGATGCTGTATGCATGGATCATCATACCGGTGATTGAATTGCTGCTAAAGCCGGATGAAAAAAATATGGATGCCGCAGAAGAAGAAGTGGCTAAGAAAGATATGCTGTATGACTACATGCTCTATACTTTTGTGTTGCTTCAGTTTGTTGCATTGTATATTTTTCTCAACAGTTTTCATGCAACAATTTTATCAGCATGGGATATTGCAGGAAGGGTGTGCAGCATGGGATTACTCTGTGGTACTTTTGGTATCAATGTAGCACATGAGTTGGGCCACAGGGTAAATGTATTTGAACAATCTTTGGCAAAGACATCTTTACTCTCTTCGCTCTACATGCACTTTTTTATTGAACACAATAAAGGGCATCATAAAAATGTAGCCACGCCGGAAGACCCCAGCAGTGCCCGGTACAATGAACCGGTTTATCTTTTTTATTTACGCACCATTGTTTTTTCTTACCTCTCTGCCTGGAAGATTGCCAATGGTGAAATGAGAAAAAAAGGGCTTGCCGTTTTGCATTGGGAAAATGAAATGCTGCAGGCACATTTTATACAATTATTCTTTGTTGCCGCAATATTTTTTAGTTTTGGATTGACGGTTACTTTCTACTTTTTATGTGCTGCCTTTATCGGTATCCTGTTATTGGAAACGGTGAACTATATTGAACACTACGGCCTGCAAAGAAAAGAAACGGCAGCAGGTAAATACGAACGTGCCATGCCGCATCACAGCTGGAACAGTAACCATGTTTTGGGCAGGCTGATGTTGTTTGAACTGAGCCGCCACAGCGACCATCACTATCTTGCCAGTAAAAAATATCAACTGCTCCAGCACCATGATGATGCACCGCAATTACCAACCGGTTATCCCGGCAGCATGATATTGGCAATGATACCGCCAGTATGGTTTTATGTAATGAATAAAAAGATAAAGCGACTGCAGAAAGGATAAGAAAAATTATTTCACCTCCCTCCCTTTCCACCGGTAAGTTCCAAACTTACCCAGCCAGCCTGCAATGACAGTGTAGAGAATATGAAAAGGTTGTGCCAAAGGAAAATAAAAAAGTAAGTTTTGTTTTGAAAAAAAATGAGCCACCGGAAAAAGAAAAACTAATTCAATAATTGTTTTGCCAAGCAGCAGCATGCCCCAAAATGCAAACAATGAAAACTGAATATTGAACATTGAATATTGAATGTTTTGAAAAAGGCAAACTAGAGGTAAAACAAGCAAGACTACATTCAAAAGATAGACCAACAGGAGTACTCCAAAAATTCTTTTATCATCATACTTGTCTGCCTTGCTCGCCCAGCGGATGCGTTGATTGAAAAAATCTTTCAAGGTTTTCATTGGCTGGGTTTGTACAATCACTTCTTTCGATTTTAAGAAAAAAACTTTAGCCGGCTGCTGCTGATAAATTTTATGCATCAGCAGCATGTCGTCGCCGCTGGCAATGTTGTCTATGCCGGTAAAACCTCCTGCTGCATAAAAAGCTTTTTTTATGTAGGCAAGATTGGCTCCATTGCACATGCTGTGGATACGTTTGTAAACCGAAGCCCCGGTGATTCCCTGAAGCGTCATAAAATCTAAAGACTGAAATATTTCTAAAAAATTATTTTGGCAATTGTAACTCACCGGCATGGCAATAAATGCAGCATCGTTTTGTTTGTAAAAAGAAGCGATGGTTTGCAGCCAATTTACAGGCACAATGCAGTCGGCATCTGTTGTCACAATTATTTCGCCGGTTGATTGGGCTATGGCTAATTCGATTGCTTTCTTTTTGTATGAGTTGAGTGTTACACCATGGGTGGTTTGCTGCAATGAAATAAGCTGCACATTTTTTTCGGAATAACTTTTTACAATTGCTGCGGTTGTGTCTGTTGAATAATCGTCTATCACCAACACTTCATAAAGTTCTTTTGGGTAAGATTGTTTGCAGATAGAATCGAGACAGGCTTTTATATTTTGTTCTTCGTTCCGGGCAGGGATGATGATGGAAAGTTTAAATGCATTCGTTTCTTGTTTCCCGTTTCCCGTTGTTCGTTTCTCGGTTGTTTCTAATGATTGCCAGTTTACATAATCAGGGATACTTCTCCAGCTGATGGCATAATAAATAATCAATGCAGCATAAAAGATAAAAAGTACCAATGAAATACTGAGGATGATAAGCTGCATAATGGTATGCCGTACAAGTGAGTGACACAACAATGTTGACTGATGCACTACCGCAGGTAACACAAAAATAAATTTTAAATTATCAAACGAATCATTAACTTTGTTTAGTTGCATAAACAACTATATGCCAAACAACCAATTTAAGAAAGGAGAACTCTACAGCTTTATTACCGGCAAGGCAAGTACGGCCATTGCAAGGCGCTTGCAGAAAAATTTTAAACAGGCTAACTTAGATATCACAATTGAACAATGGAGTGTGCTCTATCATTTGTGGAAGGAGGATGGCATGAGCCAGCAACAATTGTGTGACGCTACTTACCGGGATAAGCCGAGCATTACCAGGCTGGTGGATAACCTGGAAAAACTGAAACTGGTAAAACGGGTTGCCAGCAAAGACGACCGCAGGATCAACATGATCTACCTTACCAAAGAAGCCGAGCAATTACAGGAACAGACAATGGAACTGGCGAATCAAACGTTAAATGAAGCACTGGATGGTGTAACAAACGGGCAGATTGAAATAGCGAAGGAAGTTTTACAAAAAGTGTATGATAATTTAAAATAATGCCCCGTCTATTAGCCAACGGAGAACTAAGGCAAATATATTTAATTGACACAACTTTAGATTTTTGAAAATGATTTAATTCATAACAATCCTCATCACCCCTTTAGGGGATGGGGGCAAAAACGATTTTATATGAACACAACAACCCCAACCACAATATCACTAAAAGGTGGTGAGTGGCTAATCAAAGAAAGCAATGCTTTTGACAGTTTTACCCCGGAAGATTTTAATGAAGAACAATTGATGGTGAAAGATATGTGCCTTCAATTTCTTGCTGCTGAAATACACCCGGTGGTGGATCGTATTGATAAATTAGAACCTGGACTGATGCCGTCATTGATGGTAAAGGCCGGTGAACAGGGGCTTTTAGGGGCTTCTGTTCCGGAAAGCTTTGGTGGATTGGGAAAAGATTTTATCACTTCTACGCTGGTAAATGAAGGGCTTGGCGGCGGTTATTCTTTTAGTGTGGCGGTGGCAGCACATACCGGTATTGGCACTTTGCCTATTTTATATTTTGGCACCGATGCACAAAAACAAAAATATATTCCCAAGCTGGCTACCGGCGAATGGAAAGGTGCTTACGGACTAACGGAACCGAATAGTGGCAGTGATGCACTGGGTGCTAAAACCTCTGCGGTACTTTCTGCTGATGACAAAAATTATATTTTAAACGGACAAAAATGCTGGATCACCAATGGTGGTTTTGCAGACATCTATACTGTATTTGCAAAGGTTGATGGCGATAAATTTTCTGCGTTTATCATTGAACGTGGGATGGAAGGATTTACCCAGGGACCTGAAGAACATAAGATGGGAATAAAGGGTTCCTCCACAGTGCAGTTGTATTTCCAGGATTGTAAAGTGCCGGTGGAAAATTTACTGGGCGAAGTTGGAAAGGGGCATATCATTGCTTTCAACATTTTAAATATCGGGAGGCTAAAATTATGTGCTGCTGCTATCGGCGGAGCCAAGATGGCATTGAATGGTGTGATTGAATATGCAAAAACAAGAGAGCAGTTTAAAACAGCCATTGCCAATTTTGGTGCTATCAAATATAAACTGGCCGAAAGTGCCATTAGGATATTTGCCAGTGAAAGTGCTTTGTACAGAACCAGCAAATGGATTGATGATAAAGAAGTGGAATTAATGAGCGCCGGCAAGCCTTTTAATGAAGCGGTGCTTGGTGCGGCAGAGGAATTTGCAGTGGAATGTGCGATACTGAAAGTGAATGGAAGTGAAGTACTGGATTATGTAGTGGATGAAGGTGTGCAGGTATTTGGTGGTAATGGTTTTAGTGATGAATACATGATTAGCCGTGCCTACCGTGATAGCCGTATCAACCGTATTTATGAGGGCACCAATGAGATCAACCGCCTGCTGACAGTGGATATGATTTTAAAAAGGGCAATGAAAGGAAAGCTTGATTTGATGGGGCCTGCCATGGCAGTGTCAAAAGAACTGATGAGCATTCCGGAATTTGGCAATGACGATGAAAGTGCTTTTGCAGCAGAGAAAAAAGCTATTGTAAATATGAAGAAAGCCATCCTGATGGTGGCTGGTGCAGCCGTACAAAAATTAATGATGAAGCTGAATGATGAGCAGGAAATACTGATGAATATTGCTGATATGTCGATTGAAACATTTACTGCTGAAAGTACTTTATTGAGGATTATTAAAATGGTGGATAAAAAAGGTGAAGCAGAAAGCCAGGTATATATTGATATGATGAGGTGCTGCCTCAATGATGCGGTGGACAAAACGAACAAAGCCGGTAAAGAAGCCATCAATGCCTTTGCAGAAGGAGATGAACAAAGAATGATGTTGCTGGGGCTGAAACGTTTTACCAAAGCCACACCATTCAACAGTAAAGATGCAAGAAGAAGGGTTGCAGACAGGTTGATTGCCGATGGCAAATATGCTTTGTAAATAATTACACTTCAGTTAACAAAAGCCGTTGTCATGCAGTGGCTTTTTGTTTTTTACCAACACCTGCTTAACTGCTGAATCCAACATTTGAACTATATAAACCAATGTGGCACTGCTGATAAAAACGCTAACACGGTAAAAAAGATTCCTGTAAATTTACACCCCGAAGAAAAATTTATTTTGGTTCTCTTTAACTGGGTCACCTGTATAAATTTAACCGTATTTGATATTCTGCCCTGGCTTATTAAAAGTATGAATAAGCTGTTAAAACAACCATGGTTTCTATACCCACTAAAAAATTAAAACCCGTAACCGCAACTTTATTTAACAATTGTAAGTCTAAAAGAAGTATGATAAACAAAAACAAACTGATAATATTTTTTTTGCTATTGGCCACGGCCTGTTTGCATGCTCAAACTGCCCAAAAAGTTGTTAATTCAAAAAATATATCATTGAGGCTCAATAAGAATTTTAGCTATAAAGTAATTGAAGCCCCAAATTATACGTTTGGATACAATATATATAATGATAACCAGTTAATGATACACCAGGCCAGTATACCCGGGTTACCGGGAAATGAAGGTTTTAAAACAAAAGAAAAGGCAGCAAGAGTGGCGAAATTGGTTATTGCAAAAATTAAAAAGGGCGAAATGCCGCCCACTGTAACTGAAGAAGAAATGAAAAAAATAGGAGTAATCCTGTAAAGGTTTTGTAATATGATGAAGCGGTTTATTTTATTTTTCTTATTTATAATGAGCCAATATATTTCCCTGGCTCAGTCCTGCACGCCAGTTGCTACCATTATTCCGGCTGGCACTGTCAGCATTTGTGATGGCAGCAATATTACATTGGCTGCACCAGCAAGTAATGTGTGGGTACAAAAGACAGACTTTAGCGGTGTAAGATATGGGACTGTTGCTTTCAGTATTGGCAGCAAAGGTTATATCGGTACTGGTAGGGACGCCACCAGGAAAAATGATTTTTGGGAATACGACCCGGCAACAAACAGCTGGACACAAAAAACAAATTTTGGCGGCACAGCAAGGTATTATGCAACCGGTTTCAGCATTGGCAGCAAAGGATATATCGGCACCGGCAGGGATGTGTCTGGTAAAAGAAATGACTTTTGGGAATATGACCCGGCTGCTAATACCTGGACACAAAAAACAAATTTTGGCGGTGTTGCCAGAGACAATGCAGTGGGCTTCAGCATTGGCAGTAAAGGATATATTGGTACTGGCTCTAATGGCACTGTTGATAAAAATGATTTCTGGGAATACGACCCCTCAACAAATGGCTGGACGCAGAAAGCAAATTTTGGCGGCACAGCGAGGGAAGCAGCAAAAGGATTTAGCATTGGCAGCAACGGATACATTGGAACAGGTTATGATGCTGCAGCCGTTATTGACAAAAAAGATTTCTGGGAATATAACCCGGCTGCAGATAGCTGGACGCAGAAAGCAGATTTTGGAGGTACTGCAAGAGAAGGGGCTGCCGCTTTTAGCATTGGCAGCAAAGGATACATCGGAACTGGCTATGATGGTGTTGCAAATGCAATAACAAATGACTTTTGGCAATATGATCAGGCTACCGATATTTGGACACAGAAAGCAAATTTTGGAGGTGGACTCAGGGAACTATCAGTTGGTTTCAGTATTGGCAGCAAAGGTTATATGGGTACTGGCTATAACAGTACTTACAAAAAAGATTTTTGGGAATACGATCCGGGCTATACTTACTCTTGGTCTTCCTGGCAAACAACACAGACTGTGAATGTAAATGCTTCAGGAAATTACACAGTAACGCTGACGAATATACTGGGATGTAGCAATACTTCATCCCCCACGGTGGTGGCTGTTTCTAACACCTGGCCCGGCGGCGGCACCAGCGACTGGAATACAGCTGGAAACTGGAGTTGCGGAACAGTACCTAACAACAGCGGTGTAGATGCTGTTATTTTAAACAGTGTCAGCCCAATGCCAGTACTGAACAGCAATATCAATATAGCCAACCTTACTTTAAATGGCACGGCAACCATTACACTAAATAATAATAAACTTAGCATTGGCGGAGCA
The DNA here is from genome assembly GCA_031368105.1 of Chitinophagaceae bacterium. Classification (GTDB taxonomy): domain Bacteria; phylum Bacteroidota; class Bacteroidia; order Chitinophagales; family Chitinophagaceae; genus Ferruginibacter. The sequence goes on along the minus strand of JANLQY010000008.1, from coordinate 2,995 downwards.
GTTAGCGGTACAGGCAGTATTTCAGGATCTGCCACATCCGGTCTCACACTTAATGGTACTGCCGGCAACCTTACATTTACTTCGGGTGCTGAAACATTAAAAGATCTGTTGTTAAACACAGGAGCTTCTGCTGCATTAGCCAGCACTTTAAATATAACCGCAGGCGCAACACCCGGAAGTGTTACATTGAACACTGGTGCAATATTAAATACAGGCGGCAACCTGGTGCTGAAATCAGATGCGTCAGGCACTGCCAGGATAAACAGCAGCTCAGGCAGTATTAATGGAGATGTAACAGTGGAGCGTTTTATTCCTGCCCGCCGTTCCTGGAGGTTACTCACGGCACCGTTTACCCCTTCTGCCAGCACCACCATCAGCCAGTCATGGCAGGATGGACAGCAGGCTACCACTATTCCACCGCCAGCTTATACGGCACAATCCGGCACTTTAATCACTTCCAGCACCACAGCGGTAAATGGTTATGACAAAGGTTCAAGCAACAAGCCATCACTTAAATATTATACCGGTTCTGCATGGACGGCACCTTCCGTTACAACTATTCCTGTAAATACTTATCCGGGTTATATGCTGTTTGTAAGAGGCGACAGAAATTTTATTATTGGAGGTCCTGATGTGGCGCCTACCATCACCACACTGCGGCCTAAAGGGCCTGTGAATATTGGCACACAAACAATTAATAACACAGTAGGCACAGGCTTCCAGGTAGTTGGTAATCCATTTGCATCTGCCATCAATTTTCATACAATTACAAGGCTTGGCCTGGGTGATATTTATTACCTGTGGGATCCTGCAGTTGGCGGATTAAACAGCGCAGGTGGTTTTGTAACATTTGCCTGGAACAATACCAATGGTAATTACGACCAGACAGTAACAGGCAGCGGAACAACGACTTTGCCGAATGATGGCACCATCGAATCGGGTGCCGCATTTTTAGTAAATTTTTCCGGTGCCGGTAGTTTACAAATCAAGGAATCGGATAAAATAAATACCAGTTCTTCTGCTCCTTTTGGCAGGCCAATAAAGCCACAAAATACCGGCAGCAGCATAAGGGCCAGCCTTGGATTTACTGATACCGACAACACTACCGCATTACTGGATGGCGTACTGATTACTTACAACAACGAATACACGAATGAAATAAATGAGCAGGATGCTGTTAAGCTAGAAGGGTTCACAGAAAATATTGCTGTCAGCAAAAACAACCAGCTTTTGGCTATTGAAAGAAGACAGCCTGTTAAGGAAGATGAAACCGTTTTCTTTAACCTTTCACAATTAAAAATCAGGACATACACTTTGGAGCTGGTTGCCACTAACATGGAGCTACCCGGTTTGTGTGCCTTGCTGGAAGATAATTTTACAGGTAAAATCATCCCGGTAAATTTAGCCGGAAAAATAAAGTACAGCTTCAATGTAATTAATGAAAGTGGCAGTTATGCCACAGACAGACTCCGCCTGGTTTACAGGAAAATTTCAGGAACAGCAGCTGATTTTGATTTTACCGATATTTCAGTTGATAACAATAATGGTGATAACACAGTAAAATGGCAGGTGAATAAAGGGGATATTTCAGGAGAATATTTTGTAGAACATTCAAATGATGGCATCCATTTTTCTGCCATTACATTAATACCAGCTTACAATACCCGGCAATCTGATTGGCTGTATGTACACAGCGGCGTTACAGGTGCCTTACATTTTTACAGAATTGGATTCAAACCATACACAAGTGAAATTAAATATTCTGCCATTGTAAAAACAGGTAACAATGCAGCAAATAATGCCAGCATTTCAGTAAATCCCAATCCTGTTGAAGGTGGCCAGATTAATCTATATCTTAATAATTTTGAAAAAGGAAACTGCAGCATGAAGCTGACAGATCAAAAGGGTACACTTATTTACAAATCTGTTTGGCCAGTTGATAAAGGCAATAGTATAAAAATGATTTTGCCTGCAGATACGCTTCCCGCCGGTTTGTACATTGTTGAAGTAACAGATGACAAAGGCAACAGTTTTCAAAAACAAATTTTATTACGTTAACATTTTTTTGGTGAAAGTAACAAGTCAATACTAAACTTATAACAAGTTTTCTTTTAACTTGCCTTCATGAAATTTCTTCTGCCACTTTGTTTTTTTTTATTTCCTGCAATCGTTTTTTCACAGGATGGCCAGCCTTTTATAAAACTGGTAAATCCTTCTAAACAAACCAATGCTGTTGCTTACGCAAAACAATTCATCATTGGCAGCACCTGCAAAACCTGCAGCCTAACCATTAATGATAAACCTGTAAAAGTATATCCCACCGGTGCCTTTGCGCTTGAAATAAATTTATTGCCAGGCGACACAGCTTTCAACATCAGAGCGGAAGGCTTGTCGAAAGTAATATCAAAAAAAATAAATTATACCTACACTGTACCAAAGCCGGCAGAACCTGTAAAGACATTGGATATTGAAACCATTGGAGTATATCCTGAAGGAGATCTTGTATTACAGCCGGGAGATAAAATAAAATTTAAAGTAAAAGCATTGGCGGGTTGTGTTGTAAAAACATTGAATGAAACAGTATTGTATGAAATGCCCATCAGTCAAACCAAAGGGATGACGGGTATTTACCAGGGCGAATATATAGTGAAGCCTTCGGATAGTTTTGCCATGAGGAAAATTGCTGTAACAGTGATGGATTCTTCGGGGAAAAAAATTACAAAAGAAACAAAAAATAATTTTTCTGTAATGTCTCCATTGGCTTCAGACATTGCCATTACCAAAGGCCGATTGGCTCACTTGGAATATGGTCTTGGTGATGATAGGTTGGGTGGTGCAAAAGTTGGTTACATCGACAGTAATATTGTATTAAAAATTATTGGCAAGGTTGGCTCACATTACAAAGTACAATTGGCTAAATCAAGAACTGCTTACATTCCGGAAGAGCTTGTAACACTGATGCCCAAAGGAAGTTTCATTCCTGAGTCGTTAACAG